>CADDZH010000031.1 GCA_902812455.1 Chloroflexota bacterium
GACTCGTCCCATCCTCTCTTGGCGAGAGGATCAAGATCCCAGGCAGACCACCTGGTGGATAGACCAGCGGTGGACACCGGGTAACCGGCGCAGCCGCCTGGCCCTAATGATCGTACGGCTTGTGTGCAGCCATCCAGCTCAGTACCCAGGCGGCAGGCGAGTGGCCTGGCCTGAATGGGCTGGTGGTGGCAGGCAAGGTGAATGCGTGAAGAAGTAAGTTGAGTGGATGTGCTTTGGGACTGTGCGTGCTGGCTCGTGAGCGAGCGGGCACGATTGGTTCGTCCCGGCAAAATTGAGGAAATCGTTCAGTGGGTCATTGAGCACAGCGTGAATGATGGGTTGCTTGGCGTGCAGGAGTTCTCGTTCGCATAAGACACATAGGAAGGGCGCAACGCAGATGTTGCGCCCTTTCTTGTTTTTTAGCAAATCTGGCTGAAAAGTGATCGATTATTTCGCGGGAAATGTTTCCAGGGCGCAACGTATCTCTTTACGTACTTCCTCGCCTTCCTCTATCAAAAGGGCATCCTGTAGAGCCTGGTAAGCCTGTGTACCACCAAGCCGTCCAAGCGCCCATGCGGCATGGCCACGCACGAGCGGCTCATGGTCATGCAAGGCACCGATCAGGGCCGGTACTGCCTGTCGATCCCCACTGTTACCCAGAGCAACGCATACATTGCGTAGCAACCCGCGCCTTTTTGCGCGCCGGATGGGGCTGAAACGAAAACGCTCACGAAACTGCTCTTCGGTCAATGAGAGCAAAGGGATGAGTTCAGGATTGCTGCCTATGCCAGATCGTGGCCGGAACTCCTCACGGGCTTTGATCTGTAGAGGTGAAGCGCCGCGATCTTTCCTGAGGCCAAGCCGCCTTTCAACCGTGATATTGACGGGACATACTTCCTGGCAGATATCACAACCGAAGATGAGATTGCCCATGAGCGGGCGAAGCTCCAGAGGAATGCTACCACGCAGCTCAATCGTGAGAAATGAGATGCAGCGGGTGTTATCAAGGGTGTAGGGAGCAGGAAGGGCCTGCGTAGGGCAGGCATGCAGGCAAATTTCACAGTTTCCGCAGTTTGTTTTTACAGGCAGATCGGCTTGCAAGGGGAGGTTCGTGACAATTTCTGCCAGGAAGACCCATGATCCCCACCCTTTTGTGAGAATATTGGTGTTTTTGCCGTACCATCCTAATCCGGCACGCTGTGCGACTGCCCTATCTACCATGCGACCTGTATCGACAAACAGGCGCGTCTGGACTTCATCACCCATCTCATTGCGGGCATACTCACGCAGCCAGGATGCAAATTGCTGTAGCTTTGGCTTGATGACTTCGTGATAGTCCATGCCCCAGGCGTAACGCGAGATGCGGCCCCGTGGAATCCCATCATCCGGCTCCTCAGGCTGTTCGGTCAGGTAGAACATGGCCAGCGTAATGATAGACTGCGCCCCTGGCAGCAAGGAATCGGGATGACACGAGACCCCGGCGCGCTCCTCTGTGAACCAGGGCAAGCCACCCATCAGCCCCTGAGCAATGCGCTCTTTGATGATGCGCTCTGCTTCGGGGAATCCCTCTGCCGTGGTGATGCGGGCTATATCGAAGCCAAGCTCGTAGGCATGCTCTTTGATCGTATGCGAGTTCAACATCAGTTTGTCACGTCACGATGGACTATTGCCCACAAGGCAACGCCAATGAATATTGCCAGGTAAACGGCAAGCACAAGCAGCGCATGCAGGCTGGAAGCGTATCCAGCCTGCGAACCGTACAAACCAGCAGCAACATTGCTACCAAAAACATATGGCGCCTGGTGCGCCAGGAGCGCAGCAATGCTTTTCCCGATAGTATAATCGGGAAGCGCCCGGAAGAAGTCCCCGGCAGGCCCACCTATGCTGCTCCCGAACGCGCCCAGAAAATTAATAATAGGCTCGATGAGGAAGCTCCAGACCAGCACACCTGCTATTCCGGCGGCTGTTGCTCGCCCCAACGTCGATAGGAACAGTGCCATCATAGCATACACGAACAAACCCAGGATAATGATTAAAAAGAAAATCAGGGTGTGAGCAAGCCAGGCAGCGCTGAAGAAGTCGAAACTTTGCGCGACGCCCGAGGTCAGATTGAGTAGCAGGCTGCTTAACACACCCAGCACAGCGACGCCAATCACGCCGATGATGGCAATGATAAGCCCCGTGCCGGCTTTAGCAAGGAGGAACTGGGTGCGCGAAGGCCCGCGCGTAAGCATGAGGCGTATGGTACCTGAACTGTACTCGCCGCCAATGATGGTGCTGGTAAGAATGACGATCAAGATTTGTCCCAATAAAAGGAGCAGTTGCGCAATGAGATAAAGGGATAGGGGAAGGCGCAGTGGCTCAGAAATGCCTTGTATTTCTGGTGCCGGCGATGCATTTTGTGTAACCAGGAACACAGCGAAGGCAAAAAGGGCAAAGAGGCCTATCGTTGCCAGGATGCTAATGATGCCCAGGACTTTGGACATCACACGACGCCGTATTTTATACAACTCCATCCCTATCAGGCGCAGCAAGACGCTAATATAGTCCTGGCGCCCAATGAGAACCGAGCTTGCTCGTCCTGACGAAGGAAGAGGTGATTCTGCTATTGTTTGTGGCGTATAGTTCATGGCGTACCTCGCATCTTTTATCTTGAGAATCCCTCAACATTCAGACCTGGCTCGTGGCTGCTCCCGGCCAGCGCTGCCATACCTGGTCGAGATGCGCCAGCGCTGCTGGGTGGAGCTGTCAGTTCCAGGAAGACCTCTTCCAGGCTACCTTCTAAGGGATGAATTTCCGCAGCATAGAGATTCTGCTGCGCCAGGAGCGCATTGATCTCTGCCGAGCGCGAGCGAGGTGCGTCAACCCGGATGACGGGTATATGCTGCTTGCTCGTATCCATAGCCGCACGCGCTATCCACTCAATACCACGTTCGCGCGCATGCTCTAAGAAGGCGAGGGCCTGTTGAGTCTCTTCTGCCGTATTCATGCGGATGATGATCTGCTCGCTCCCTTGCAGCAGATCATTCACCGCACCTTGCTTGATCAGGTTGCCTTTTTGAAGAATTGCTACACGATTGCAGACCTGCTGGACTTCATACAGCACGTGACTGGAAAGGAAGATAGTTTTCCCCAGCGTAGCCAGTCGCTGGATGAGCTGGCGGATCTCGAACATGCCGGCAGGATCGAGGCCATTGCTAGGCTCATCGAGAAGAACCAGCTCGGGATCGGTTATGAGGGCAGCCCCTATGCCAAGTCGCTGCTTCATACCGAGCGAATACTTGCGGAAAGCATCGTTGGCCTGTTTGCGTAGCTCGACGATCTCCAGCACCTCTTCGACGCGGCGGTTGCTGGCTTTTCCCTGGATCATACCGGAGGCGGCAGCGACAACATGCAGGTTGTCTTTGCCTGATAAGTAAGGATAGAAGACGGGCGTTTCTACGAGGGCGCCCACATGCTGGAGGATGGTGGGAAGCTGGTAGGCAGTATCCATACCAAAGATAATCGCCCGGCCGGCGGTAGGGCGAATAAGGCCGAGCAACATGCGAATGGTGGTTGTTTTCCCCGAGCCGTTTGGCCCCAGAAAGCCAAATACATCGCCACGCATGACCTGGAGATGGAGGTCATTGACTGCGACCAGGTTCCCAAAAGCTTTTGTGAGCCGGCTTGTGCTGATCACGATATTTTCATCGTAGTGAGCAGTTATTTCTTCCAAAGATGAACTCCTTCGTTAACAGGATTTTTTAGTGCTGCAAGCGCTCTTCCTTCTGCTTTGCTGCTGCCGGTGCATGGTGCATAACCACCTAACCTTTTAGGGAATAAGAAAGGTTGGGGACACCCCAAACCCCGGCAGGGGGCGAAGCCCCCTGCACCCCCATTCCCTAACCGCTTTCTTGACTTTACAATGGATGTTCGATAGGGGTACAGGTTCCTCTCCCATGCCTGTATGATAGTTTACATGAATTGGCAAGAGGTTGAAAAATAACGTGAAGAATATCATAGACAACCCCAAAAAACTATGCTACACTACGTTTACCTTGTGGATGGGCATGAGGACTACATAAAAGACCCTGCCTAAAAGGGAGATTTTTCAATACTCTATTTCTATTAGTAGAGAGGAGGCTGCTCAGTCATCATCACTAGTGTTCACCCTAGTAGCGCCATCACTCACAATCAGACCTGATGTTTCATTTCGTTCCACAAATCTTTGGAGGTACCAGCTATGGAAGCTTCTCTCATTGGTCCATTTGGTCCTACGGCTCTTGGATCAACCAGGTTAACTATCGGACGAGCACCCGATAATAACATAGTGCTCAATGATGCCAGGGCTTCGTCACATCACGCCGAGATTCGTCCAGAAGGGGAATATTATAGTATTGTTGATCTGGGCAGCACGAATGGGACGTTCGTCAATGATCAGCAGATCTATAGCGGTTCCCCGCGACTCTTGCAGCCAGGTGACACAATTCGTATTGGCGATACTACCTTTAAGTTTGAAGGGAGCAGCGCAGGCGCAGATCGAACGGCCTATGCCGAAGGCATCGGCTCTACTATGCGCGCCACCCCCTCTTCTGGCCCTGTAATGAGCAACGTAGGAGGTGGCAATACCAGTTATGGTGGCGGCGGAAATTATGGTGGCCAGCAGGATTACGGGGAGACAGTGCCGGCTCAACCACCCTCATATATGGATCAGCAACCCTATGCTCCCCCACCCGCTCCGCCTCCGTATATGTCGGAGACCCAGATGCCGACTTACACGCCATCCTCCTATGGGCAGTCCGGTCAAGGCGCTTATACTCCGCCACCGCCATCGGCCTACGCTGGCCCGCCATCAGGTCCCCAGCCGGAGATGCCGGTCTATAATCCTCCACCGGAGCAGCCAAAGCGAGGCTCGCCACTAAGAAACATTTTGCTGGCCGTCGTGGCGCTTGCGGTTGTGATAGCAGCGGTTGCCATATTCTTTGTTGTCCAGCATAATAACCAGGTCACCCAGAACAACAATTCCACGGCTACCGCGAATGCGAATAACCACGCCACTTCTACGGCTATTGCTCTTGCCACAGCTCATGCGCAAGAGACGGCCGCTGCCTCAGCAACGGCCCTGGTCACTTCGCATTACCCACCTTTTACAACCCTGGCGCTCTATGCTCCGCTGACCACCAGCAGCAGCCAATGGGATACAAATTCATCCTGCCAGTTCACCTCATCCGGCTACCAGGTCAGCATTGCTCAAGCCGGGTACTTTCACTGGTGTTTGGCTTCCCAGCAGTTTGCTGACATCGCCTTCCAGGTCAACATGACTATCACTCAGGGCGACTGTGGGGGCCTGATGTTCAGGTACGTGGATTCGAACAATTTCTACATGGCTGAAGTTTGCCAGAATGGAACCTACAATCTTGGGGATTTCGTCAACGGAAACGCCAACTACCTGTATACGAATCCACGTTCGAGTTCAGCAATTCAGCAGGGACCTAACCAGACGAATGTCGTAGCGATTGTGGTGCAGGGCAACACGGTGAACATGTACGTGAACGGCCATCAAATCGACACGGCCACGAGCGATACCTTAACGAGTAGCCAGTTTAGCCAGGGGGCGGTAGGGATGCTTGCTGACGATGTCAGCGATCCAACGGCTGTTACCTACACAAACGCTCTGGTGTGGACACAGAGTTAGCCAGTTAACCTGCCAGGGGAAGGGCAAGCCTTCCCCCTACCATGAGGCGATTAAGGAATTTTAACGACCAAAACTGGTAATCCATGTCATGCTGAGCGAAGCGAAGCATCTGCTGCCGATAGATAGAGATCCTTCGCTACGCTCAGGATGACAAACCATTCCCGATCCTGATTGTTAAACATCATATATAGTCAGAGCAGAAATCTCAGTTCTGGATTCCTGCGCTGGCCATATATGATGGTTCTCGGATCAGCCATTAGCTCGCTTGAGGGATTGAAACAAACGGTATCTTTATCCCATGTTCCTCTGCGCACTCAATGGCTTCCTCGTACCCAGCATCAGCGTGACGGGCCACCCCAATGCCGGGATCGTTGGTCAATACCCGTGCGAGCCTCTTGGCGGCTTCAGGCGTGCCATCAGCCACAATGACCTGTCCGGCATGAATGGAATAGCCAATGCCGACACCTCCGCCGTGGTGGATCGAGACCCAGGTCGCGCCTGAGGATGTGTTGAGCAAGGCATTCAAGAGTGGCCAGTCGGCTATAGCGTCGCTTTTGTCCTTCATAGCCTCTGTTTCCCGGTAAGGAGAGGCGACAGAGCCGCTATCCAGGTGGTCGCGCCCGATCACGATTGGCGCTTTGACAATGCCTTTCGCCACCAGTTCATTGAAGGCAAGCCCGGCCTTATCTCGTTCCCCATAACCAAGCCAGCAAATGCGAGCCGGCAAGCCCTGGAAGTGAATTTTTTCCCGCGCCAGCGTGATCCAGCGTTTGAGCGACTCATTTTCTGGGAAGAGTTCCAGCACAGCCTCATCGGTGCGATAGATGTCCTCGGGGTCACCCGAAAGGGCAACCCAGCGGAACGGCCCTTTGCCCCGGCAGAAAAGCGGGCGAATATAGGCAGGCACGAAGCCAGGATAATCCAATGCGTGCGTCTCGCCAGCAGCCAGCGCCTGCCCGCGCAGGTTATTGCCGTAATCAAAGACCACGGCGCCCCGCTTTTGCATCTCCAGCATGGCCCGCACGTGCGTTACCATCGATTCCATCGAGCGCCTGATGTATTCCTGTGGATCGCGCTGGCGTAGTTCGCTGGCCTCTTCAACTGAAAGCCCCGCTGGAATGTAGCCGTTGAGAGCATCGTGAGCCGAGGTCTGATCGGTGACGACATCGGGAGTGATGCCCCGGCGCACCAGTTCTGGATAGACCTCGGCGGCATTGCCGAGTAAGCCGATGGAGAGCGGCAGGCCGAGATTGCAAGCCTCGCGTATCTGGTCCAGCGCTTCGTCCAGCGTGCTGGCCATCTCGTCGCAGTAGCCTGTTTCGAGGCGCCGCTCGATGTGATGCTGGTCGACTTCGACAGCGAGGCAAACGCCCTCGTTCATGGTCACCGCCAGGGGTTGGGCGCCACCCATGCCACCCAGGCCTGCCGTGAGCACGAACTTTCCTTTCAAAGTGCCCCCGAAGTGCTTGCGCGCTACCTCCGCAAAGGTCTCATAGGTTCCCTGCACAATTCCCTGGGAGCCGATGTATATCCATGAACCCGCTGTCATCTGCCCGTACATCGTCAGCCCCAGCGCTTCCAGGCGGCGAAACTCATCCCAGGTAGCCCAGTGAGGCACAAGATTCGAGTTGGCGATCAGCACGCGCGGCGCGTCAGGATGGGTTTTGAACACGCCGACCGGCTTGCCGGACTGGATGAGTAGCGTTTCATCGCCTTCTAACTGGCGCAGCGAAAGGACAATAGCATCGAAAGCCGCCCAGGAACGAGCGGCACGTCCAGCGCCTCCATAGACTACCAGGTCGTTGGGGCGTTCTGCTACATCAGGGTCCAGATTGTTCATGAGCATACGCAGAGCGGCTTCTTGTTGCCAGCCCTTGCATGAGATAGTCGTCCCACGTGGTGCGCGAACGGTACGCGGTCCGCCTGGCTCTGATGCTTCCGCCTGGGATGTGTGCTCTTTATCGGACATGTATTGTTACTCCCTTTAAAATCTATATCTTGCCAATGTAGCTAGCATGTTTTTTTGGTCTTCTACAAAATACCACACGCTTACCATAATGCCAATATCAGTGGATCTCCATCCCTTGAAGTAATTGACGAGGATGAGCCGATTCGCACATTGATGAAATAATGCACCAATCAAGTGTAGGGGCCGATGTATCGTGACTGCCGACTATGAAATTTAACGACCAAAACCGGTCATGGTTTGTCATGCTATACACTGGCCTTGCCGGTCTTGATTGTTAAAATTCATTATCAGGGGGAGTAGTCGCTTAAAATGGCATCAAATGAGCGCAGCGTTCGTCAAACAGCTTTCAATCACGCGATTGCCCTGGGTATGAGCAGAATATGCGAAATTATGGTAGAATTGATGAGGCATTCGTTCTCTAGCAGGAGAGAAAAGATGATGCAAGCTGCGCCCAACAATCTGCCTCTTCAGGTAAACCGGTTTATTGGCCGCGAACGCGAGCTGACCGCGGTCAGAGGGTTGCTCGCGACTACCCGGCTGCTCACCCTCACTGGCGCTGGCGGCAGTGGCAAAACGCGTTTGGCCCTGCAGGTCGCCACCGATCTCCTGGAGGAGTTCGCGCATGGTATCTGGTGGGTGGAGCTAGCTGCCATCTCCGATCCTCTGCTCGTGCCACAGGCCGTCGCCTCAGTTGTAGGCATCCCTGAACGTGCCGGTTGCACGGTGACAGAGAGCCTTTCAGATGCGCTCCGTCCCAAACATCTGCTCCTCGTGTTAGACAACTGTGAGCACCTGCTGGGGGCATGCAGGCAGTTGATCGAAACGCTCCTGCATACTTGCTCACAGTTGCGCGTGCTGGTCACCAGTCGCGAAGCACTGACGATCACGGGTGAAACGATCTGGGTGGTTCTTCCCCTGCGTGTACCTGATACCTATCAACTGCCGCCCATCGAAGGGCTGATAACCTATGAGGCCATTCAATTGTTTGTTGAGCGAGCGCGGTCTGTCCTCTCTTCCTTCGCCCTCACACAGGAGAATGCACCGGCAGTGATGCAGGTGTGTCGCCGGCTCGACGGTATGCCGCTGGCGATTGAGCTGGCTGCGGCTCGTATACGTACCCTTTCTGTGGAGCAGATCGCTGCGCGACTGGATGATGCCTACCGGCTGCTCACCGGGGGCAGCCGATCGGCCTTACCGCGACAGCAAACCTTGCGAGCAGCCATCGATTGGAGCTACAACTTGTTGTCAGCACAAGAGCAGGCCCTCTTCCGCCGGCTCTCAGTGTTTGTCAGCGGTTTTTCGCTCGCAGCGGCAGAGGCTATCTGCGCAGGTGAGCCAGGCGAAGCATACGACGTGCTTGATGTCCTCTCCTCCCTGATCGATAAATCAATGGTCCTCATGGAGCAACGTAGCGACGAGGCACGCTACCGCTTGCTAGAGACGATGCGGCAGTATGGCCAGGAGAAGCTACGGCAGGCGGGCGAAGTGGCCACCATCCGCCGCAGCTATTGTGACTGGTATGTCCGTTTTGCCCAACGCCCGGGGTCCGAAACAGCCGGTCGACAGCAGATCGAATGGCTTCATCGCGTAGAATTGGAGTATGATAATATCCGAACGGCACTCGCATGGTTAATCGAGCAGGGAGAGGAGGAACCAAGCCTTCGCCTCGGTTCCTCCTTGTGGCACTTCTGGGTCTATCGAGGCTATCTGGCTGAGGGACGAAACGTGTTGGAGCGCATACTCCAGCAGTATTCAGAGCAGACAACTGTGCGAGCAAAGACACTGGTGGGCGCAGGATTGTTGGCGCTCTACCAGGGTGACTATGCACGAGCAACCATCCTCGTGGAAGAAAGTTTGCGCCTATCTCGTGCGCTCTCAGATAGGGAGGGCATTGCCTACGCCCTGAATGTTCTGGGAACGCTTGCATGCAGCAGGGGTGACTACCAGCAGGCAATCACACTCCATGAGGAGAGTTTCCTGCTGCTCCGTGAGCTGGGAGATAAGCGGGTCATGGTCATGGCCCTCTCTGGTTGGGGCCTGGCCCTGCTTGCTCTGGGAGAGTATGAGCGAGCGAGAGCCCTGTGCGAGGAAAGCCTGGCCCTGGCACGTGAGCTGGGATCCCTCCAAAGTATTGCCGCTTCACTCACGACTCTCGCCATTGCAACGCTAGGGCAAGGCGACTATGAACGAGCGAGAGTCCTGGGTGAGGAAAGCCTGGCGATCTGGCAGAAACTAGGAGATACAGGAGAAAGCGCCCATACACTCACTTTGCTAGGACGCGTGGTACTTTATGAGGGTGACTATGTGCGAGCAAAAGAACACTACGATGAGAGCCTGTCCATGGGGCAAGCAATGGGAGACAAAGAAGGGATTGCTTCTGCTTTGGAGGGATTGGCGAGCATAGCCCAGGGGCAGGGACAACCACTGAGCGCAGCGCGGCTGTATGGAGCGGCAGCGGCTCTGCGCGACGCTATTGACGCTCCCCTTCCGCCAACCGACCACGCCTTTTATGAGCGTATGGTAGGCGACCTGCGTGTCCAACTTGATGCAGTAGCTTTCGAGGCAGCATGGGCCGAGGGGCAAGCATTCACACTTGAACAAGCCATCGCAGCCACAGAACAGGTGAACGTGCGAGAGCAGATTCCTCCAACTTCTCAGTCTACCGCTGGAGTAGCTCCTGCGACCGTCCCTCAGGCACCTGCGTCCAGAGGGAATCCATTCGGCCTGACCGCTCGCGAGATCGAAGTCCTGCGCCTGGTGACGCTGGGGCTGACCACCACCCAGATCGCTGAGCAGCTCATGGTCAGTCCACGCACTGCCGATGCGCACTTGCGCTCGATTTACAGTAAGCTCGGTGTCACCTCTAGAGCCGCCGCGACTCGTTCTGCCATCGAGCACAAGCTGATCTGACCTCCACGCTTTCTCCTCGCCATCCATAATATCAAATCCGTTTAAAAAGCGATTCTTTGGGTTCCCTGCACACTGTCCCCCAGACAGCGTTCCCCACACCCCGGCAGGAGGGCCTGCGGCCCTCCTGCACCTCCTGCTTGTTCCGTCACGATTCAACCGGATTTGATATAACACATCGGTAATTCCGCCTAGGTATGTGGCTCCCCACCCCTTCTTCCCGGTCAGGGGCAAAATAGGTAACACAATCACGTATTCTACCGATGCCCTCCAGCCTCCGAATGGGTACACTCTCATCAGGAGTATTGCTCAGTAAATCCGGGCTGGCGATTCCAAATGAACTGGCACCACTCTTTGAAAAATACGGTATGACTCTCATGGGACCGCCGGAGGGTTGTCAATTGCTAACGTGGGCGGAATCCCCCCGGCACGACAAAACAGAAAGGATGGGGACGTACCATGCCATATGTACTTATCAGAACCAAAGTTCAGGATTATGCGCAGTGGAGGCCGGTGTTTGATGAAGACGGTGTCAACCGCCAGGCCAATGGGTCCCGAGGGGGACAGCTTTTCCGCAGCGCCAGTGACCCCAATGAACTGGTCATTCTTTTCGAGTGGGATAACCTGGAGAAGGCGCGCCAGTTCTCCCAATCGGAGGATTTACGACAGGCGATGCAGCGGTCGGGGGTTGCTGGCCAGCCTGACATCTACTTCCTGAAAGATGGGGAACAGATCTCCAGGTGAGTGAAGGAACGTTTCACCCCTATCTATTGCACACACAGAAAGGAGCATTTCACATGGCAACAGAAGACGAAGTTCGACAGGCATCCGACCAGTTCTACGCGGCGTTGAACCGCATGGCCGATGGCGATGCCAGCCCAATGATGGAGATCTGGTCGCATAGCTCAGATGTGACGACCATGCACCCGCTCGGCGGCCGTGAGGTTGGCTGGGAGCAGGTACGAGTGCCCTGGGAGCAGGTCGCCGCGATGGCCTCGGGTGGCCAGGTCACCCTCAGAGACCGCCTGATCCGGGTGGTCGGTGACTTAGCCTACGAGGTAGGCACCGAGTCCGGGGAGGCCACGCTCGCCGGCCAGCCGGTCTCCATTGAGCAACGCGTCACGAACGTCTATCGCCGTGAAGCGGGAGGGTGGAAGATCGTGCACCACCACACCGATCTCTCCCCGGCCATGCAAGACATTGTTGCACATTTGCAACAAGGATAGACCAGAAAGAGGTAACCATTGTTCTTGTAGATGTAGTCCTGCAACATGCTGACGTGGGCGAAGTCGCCCAGAACGACACAACAGAAAGGATGGAGACGTACCATGCCATACATGCTTTTACACATTAAAGTCGCGGACTATGCGAAGTGGAAGCCAGCGTTTGATGGTAACAGTGCCAACCGCCGGGCGAGCGGTTCGCAAGGTGGCCAGCTCTTCCGCAGCGCAATGATCCCAATGAACTGATCGCCCTTTTTGAGTGGGATGATCTTGAGAAGGCGCGCTAGTTCTCCCAATCGGCGGATTTACGAGAGAGGATGCAACAAGCTGGGGTGATTGGCCGCCCTGATGTCTACTACCTGGAAGAGGTGGAACACGTTTCCGCGTGAGTGAATGAAAGGAGGCATGCCAGCACTTCAAAGCGCGTCCCACGGAGATTGGGTAAGACAGGCTTACCCGCAGTTTTGAAACACAGAAAGGAAATCAATGCATCATGCCATACATACTTGTGCGGCATAAAGTCGAAGACTATGCCAGGTGGAAGCCGATCTTTGATGAACACAGTGCTACCCGCCGGAAGAGCGGTTCCCAGGGCGGCCAGCTCTTCCGCAATGCCCAGAACCCCAACGAAGTCGTCGCCCTATTCGAGTGGGATGATCTCGAGAACGCCCAGCAGTTCGCCCAATCGGATGATTTGCGAGAGAAGATGCAACAGGCCGGGGTAGCGGACCAGCCTGATATCTACTTCCTGGAGGAGGTAGAACACGTTTCCGCGTGAGTGAGTCCCTTCACTCACAAATGTGCAACAAAGCGGCCCCATTTCCCCCCCCGATGGGGCCGGCAGAACGAAACCCTCGCTCTTGTAGACGCCCCGTGATCTGCTATAATTGTCCTTACCCTCACAACGAGAAACATGAACGATAGACAGTGAGATGAGGAAGCGAGGATATGCAGTATGGCAGAGAAGCAAAATAAAGATGAACGGGAGCGCGTTCTCGAAGGGCAGAGGGAGATGATCCTGGCAGCGATTGAAGCTGAGCATGTCCGTTTCGTGAACCTGGAGTTTACCGATGTTGTGGGTATGGCAAAGTGCGTCACCATCCCCGTTGAGCAGTTTCCTGATTGCCTTCTTCACGGCAAGTGGTTCGATGGATCTGCTCTGGAAGGGTTTGCGCGAGTTGCGGAAAGCGACATGTATCTTTTTCCTGATCTGGCAACTTTCGCTGTTTTGCCTGCAGGCGTGCGCCCACAGGGAGCAGCGCAGTCGTTTGATATGATTGCGGAGGAAGATGTGGTGGCCCGCGTAATCTGCGATGTGCGCACACCCGACGGTGAGCGCTTTGATGGCGATCCCCGCGCTACGCTCTTACGAGCGCTTTCGGTGGCCGAATCGATGGGATTCTCGTTCTTTGCCGCGCCCGAACTGGAATTTTTCCTCTTACGCCTGGAAGACAAGACGCCAGCACCCTTGCCTCATGATCGAGGCGGTTATTTCGATCTTTCGACCGATCTAGCCGCTGCAGTGCGCCGGCAAATGGTGCAGGCGCTTAAGCAGATGAACATCAATATCGAGGCAAGCCATCACGAGGTAGCGGCCGGCCAGCACGAGCTTGATTTCGAGATCGGCGATGCGCTCTCTATCGCCGATGGGCTGATGACTGCCAAATATGTTCTTAAGGCCATTGCTGCCCAGCATGGTCTCTACGCGACCTTCTTGCCCAAGCCATTCTATGGAATCAACGGCTCTGGTATGCATACACACCAGCAATTGATCTATAAGGAGACGGGCCAGAACGCCTTTGTTGGTGAAGATGGTGAATACGGCCTCTCGGATGTTGGCCGCTATTATATAGCCGGGCAACTGGCTCATGCCCGTGCTATATGCGCGATTCTTGCTCCTTTAGTGAACTCATATAAACGCCTGGTGCCGGGCTACGAAGCGCCTGTGTTTATTAACTGGGGACGTGTAAACCGCGAGGCGCTGATTCGCGTTCCACGACCAGGTCCAGACCACCAGTTGTCGGCGCGCATCGAATTACGCTGCTGCGACCCAAGCTGTAACCCGTATCTGGGCTTAGCTGTGATGCTGCGAGCCGGGCTGGATGGTATCCAACGCAAGTTGCCCCTGCCTCCCGCCATGGATGAGAGCCTCTTCTTACGCGATGAGCATGAGCGGGTGCAACCGCATGAACTCTTACTTCCTGCCACACTTGGTGAGGCGTTAGAAGATTTGCAAAAAGATACGCTTGTGCGTGAGACGCTGGGCGATTCTATTTATGAGGGCTTCCTCGAAGCGAAAACGATCGAGTGGAAGGAGTATCGCAGGCAGGTTCACGCCTGGGAGATCGAACGTTATTTGCCTGTATTCTAATAAACCCACATGCTAACTATTACCAGAATGGATCGTATATACTACGATATAAAAGGAACCTTTGCATCTTATGAACCTTACCAAATAAATTGGAGGATGACGAGGGATTGCTTTTGGCCGATCAATCGGCAGTGGGCACGATAAATCGGCCCCTACAGTTTTCCTCCGAGTAATTTGTTTATCTTCATTTAAAGCAAGGTTCAATTAGAAAGAAGATCCTTAACAGGTTGAACAGTCACATGATGTCATCCTGAGCGAAGCGCAGGATCTCTCTTGAGAGACAGCGGATGCTTCGCTCAGCATGACAGGACTGAACCTTATCTTAGAGCGTATCACCTGGAGAGTTATCAGAAAGGCCGGGGCATGAACAGCGCCCCTTCTCGTTTCTGCGGTCTATGCGGTGCAGCTATCGCTGATCAAGCAACGATCTGCGATACCTGTGGTAGTCCTCTTCGCCTCTTGCATCTCGTTTCTTCCTCGATGCCAGTTGCCCCGCTGGCTGCAGGCCTTTCTGCACCTGTACCAGCCGGGCCATTGCGTCCCGGCTCCCTGTTCGTCCGGCGTTACCGCGTGCTCAGCAAGGCTGGTGAAGGAGGGTTCGGCGAAATTTACAAAGCTGAGGATCTCGATCATCGTCGCAGATTGGTCGCCATCAAGCAGATCAACCTGCGCACTCTCAGTCCGAGGGAGATGATCGAGGTAACCGATTCGTATAACCGCGAAGTGCGCTACCTCTCGCAATTGCGCCATAAATGCATCCCCCGCATCTACACTTACTTGACCGATCCCGATCACTGGTATGTCGTAATGGACTTTATCGAGGGCCAGACGCTGGAGGACAGTCTGAAGCAGGCTCGTCGTGGGCGCTTCTCAACGAAAAGAGTCCTCGAGATCGGCATAGCGCTCTGCGATGTGTTGGGTTACCTGCACGCCCAGCACCCGCCGATCATCTTTCGCGATGTCAAACCCGCGAACATCATGCTGGCTAAAACTGGGCGCATCTACCTGATCGATTTTGGCATTGCTCGCCAGTATGCCCCAGACCGTACCAGGGATACCGGCTCGCTTGGCTCTCCAGGCTATGCGGCACCCGAACAGTATGGGAAAGCTCAATCCACTGCGCAAACCGATATCTACGGCCTGGGCGCGACACTACAAACCCTCCTGACAGGAAAAGAGCCTCTGGAGCTGGTTGCCAGCAGCGAAAAGCAGGCGCGAAAAATTCAGCGCAGGATTCCCAGGAAGCTGCACCCACTGCTCAAGCAAATGCTCGAGGTGGATGCCAGCAAAAGACCGCAAAGTATGGAAGAGGTGAAACAATCTCTTCAGCGGATCAAAGAGCACTCGGTAATGTACCGAGTGAAGCAAACAGCACACTTTCTCATCCACTCGGGTCCCAGTATGCTCCTGCTCGTGGCTCTGCTGCTCTTCATATCTCTCCTCTCTTTCCAAGCCGGTTTTTTCAATAGCCCGTTCTGGATACCGTGCCTTCTTGCTATGTTGGGAGTTATTGTTGGCCGGAGCGCCTACTATCTTCACCGGGCAATGGAGGAAGCCTCGGGCAGGCTGCACGCGCAAGAAGCGCTGGGTATTGTGCTGAAACATCTGAAAGGCTCCATTCTCTTTACGTTGATACCGGCCATAGTCTTCCTTTATCTCTATGCTATCCTGACGCCAGGTGGTCCCCTTGGAGCACTCGATTATCTTTTTCTCGGAGGGATCGTCCTCGCCTTCATTATTGGCGGCCTTTACTTTTTCTGGTGGGAAATCTGGTCATTCTTGCACCAGGTCAGTTCGTGGCGCCTCATCGGTGCCGGGGTGGGATACGTTCTCCCTGAAGTCAGGTCGTTCTTGCGCCGGATTACTTCATGGCGGCTGGGCCGTAAGCAGAAACAAGTGGCTCCTCTCCAGCAGCAAACGCATAAGCATCCATGAAGGTATTTTTCTAAACATGAAAAAGAGCAGGCTGTAACAGCCTGCCCTTTTTACCTGGCTTAGTTTATGGTTAAGTTTTAGCGCTCGACAATCATGGCTACGCCCTGGCCGCCGCCGATACAAAGCGTTGCCAGGCCGTAATGGGCATTACGCCGCTGCATTTCATACAGCAATGTCACCAGGATACGCGCTCCGCTGGCTCCAATCGGGTGGCCAAGCGCAATTGCTCCGCCGTTCACATTGAGCTTCGAGCGATCGAAGCCAAGCTCTTTTCCTACCGCTACCGACTGTGCGGCAAAGGCCTCGTTCGCCTCAACCAGGTCAATATCGGACATACTGAGCCGGGCTTTTTCTAGCGCCAGCTTTGTCGCGGGGACAGGCCCCATTCCCATGATGCGTGGATCAACGCCTGCAGAAGCATAGCTACGAATGGTTGCCATCGGCTGCAAACCTAGCTCTTCTGCCTTCCTGCGGCTCATCACCACAAGAGCTGCTGCCCCATCATTGATACCAGAAGAGTTGCCTGCCGTGACCAGCCCGCCCTCTTTCTTAAATGCCGGGCGCAGCTTTGCCAGCGCCTCTGGCGAGGTATCTGGACGTGGCTGCTGGTCTGTATCGAAGACAGTTGGCCCTTTTCTTCCCGGCACTTCTACCGGAACGATCTCATCGCGGAACAGGCCTGCTTCGATCGCATGCACTGCTCGTCGCTGGCTCTCCAGGGCGAACTGATCGAGTTCTTCACGGGTCAAGTGGTAGTCGGCGCAGACATTTTCCGCTGTGATCCCCATGTGGCAGTCATTGAACACGTCCCACAGGCCTTCATGAATCATGGAATCAATCAGCGGGCCGTCGCCCATGCGATAGCCGAAGCGGGCCTTGTCCAGCAGGTATGGAGCGCGGCTCATGCTCTCCATGCCGCCGGCCACAAGCACATTGGCGTCGCCTACACGAATGGCCTGGGCAGCCAGCATAACGGCCTGAAGGCCGCTGCCGCAGACTTTATTGATGGTCATGGCGGGAACCTGCACGGGCAGGCCCGCAAAAATGGCCGCCTGCCGCGCCGGATTCATGCCGACCCCGGCCTGCAGCACATTGCCCATGATCACCTCTTCCACCTGCTCAGGTTTGATGTCAGCCCGCTTGAGTGCTTCTCTAATACAAACTTCACCTAATTTTGGCGCAGGCACCTCTGCCAGTGCGCCGCCAAATGTGCCTATGGCGGTTCTCACTCCACTGGCGATCACCGCTTCTTGCAATTCGGCCATGTGTCTTGTTCCTTTCTCCAGGGTAAACCCTTACATGTAAATGCCACCATTGATGTTGAGTGTCTGGCCCGTGATATAGTCGCCATCGACGATGAGATAGCGCACTGCACGAGCCACTTCCTGAGGGGTGCCAACCCGGCCAAGCGGAATTCGCTTCAGGATCGCCTCCTTTACTTTCTCCGGAACAGTCGCGTACATGTCCGTTTCAATGAAACCAGGGCAAATGGCATTGACCGTGACATTGGAACGCGCAAATTCGAGAGCAGCAGTCTTGGTGAAGCCGATAATGCCGGCCTTAGCTGCTGAATAGTTGGCCTGGCCGAAGTTTCCCATCTGCCCAACAAAGGAGCTGATGTTGATGATCTTCCCGCCTCCTTGCCGGATAAAATAAGGCGTCGCCGCTTTCACCGTGTAGAAATAGCTGTTCAGGTTCGTCTGGATCACTTTGTCCCAGTCTTCTACGCTGAGGTTTTTGAGCGTGCGGTCGATATTGATGCCGGCGTTATTGACCAGCACATCGATGCGGCCAAACTGCCTGATCGTTTCCTCGATCAGGTTGCTTGCCTGGCTGGGATCGGCCACATCCGCCTGGATCGCGACGGCCTGCGGCGAGCCATTCTGCAAGAGCGTGGCCACTACCTCCTCGGCTGGCCCTTTACTTCGCGCATAGTTCACTACTATCCTCGCTCCGCCTCGCCCCAGCTCTTCGGCTATTGCGCGCCCTATACCTCTTGCGGCCCCGGTCACTACGACTACGGCTCCTTCCAACGTTCCCATCAGAACTCCTCCTTTCTCAAATATATGGAGTACATCTCAGGCTGAGAGAGTGAGAACCTGCACACTCTCTACATAGAAGGATATTTACATCTTATCACATTTTTATAGAGGCTGATGAATCGGCGGTGGGCGCAATGAATTGCGCCCCTATGGGTCTACCCACATTATTTTGTTTGGGGCCGATGATGAAATTTAACAAGCAAGATCGGACATCATTTTCACCGGTGGGTTGCATCACAGCAACCCGCATGCGCCGGCCATGCCATGCTGAGCGCATGAGCCGAAACCCTGAGCGTAGCGAAGGGGAAGCATCTGAGCCGATCGACAGAGATCCTTCGCTGCGCTCAGGATGACATCCCTTACGGGCCTTAAAAAGGTTAATGTGCATCATCAGCCCTTATTGTGAGCGGGGCGCCAGCCAGTTGTCTATCTTGGGCCACAGCCCCTTCTTTGCTTCGGAGCCTGTCAGCAAGCCAACATGCCCCGCATCCAGGACATAAAATTCTTTATCCTGGCTGCTAATCAGGCTCATGATTGCCTCGGCTTGCGGCACAGTGCAGATATGGTCTCTCTTCCCCGCGATACTGAGCACCGAGCACGCAATATTCGCCAGATCCACCCTCATCCCGCGCAAGCGGATCTCTCCCTTGACCAGCTTGTTCTGCTGGTAAAATTCGCGAATCCATTGGCGGAACGCTGCCCCAGGGAAAGGAACTCCATCATTGACCCATTTGCTCATGGCCAGCCAGGTATCCATCGGCTTCTCATGCAGGATACGATCCCACATTGTGACGTAAGAGCCTACATAGTTGGCGACCGGCCTGGTCAGCCTGTTCCCCGTGTCCACTAACTCCCCTGGAACGTTTCCAAAGGCATCGACTAGGAGGTCAGGGTTAAAGTATCGCTCGTTCGTCCAGATGCCGTACAGCCCCATATGCTCCGGCGAGAAATCGATTGGGGCTGTCAGCAGCACGAGGTTTTTGAGCGGCTTAGCGGGGAAAAGCGCGGCATACATGGCGCTCATTGTCCCGCCCATACAATATCCGAGCAGCGTAAATTCCTCAGCATGAGAAGTTCTGAGCACTTTTTTGACAGCGCGGGGAAGGTAATCGAGTATGTAGTGTTCAAATGAGAGGTTCTTATCTTCATCACCTGGATTGCCCCAATCCAGCATATAGACATCGAAGCCGCGTCTTATCAAGAACTCCACCAGGCTGTTGCCAGGAATCAAGTCCAGCACATAGGGTTTGTTAATAAGAGCGTAGACCAGCAAGATGGGCACCGGGTATTGCTTCTTCAGCCCGGCTTCATAACGATAGAGCCTGGCTTTGTTCTTCGTCCAGATCACTTCTTTGGGCGTCTGCCCGGTATCGGCCCGCGCTCCCTCCAGGATGATCTGCATGCCCCTTTTATATTTTCTGAGAGCATCTTCAATCTCATCCAGGACGGCATTGTCCTGATTTATCTGATTCATCTCATTCTCCTTTTTCTGGCTTCGGTGCCCTGCGACGAGCCTGCCTGCCAGCTCCGGTGGTAGCGGGAGCAGGTTGCTCTTGCTCTCTTGTCTCACGCCTCTCAAGCGTGGCTAAAAGGCTATCCAGCTTGCTTTCAACTCTTCCTAGCCGCTCTTGCAACTCCCCTAGCGACCCGGCATCCTGCAGCGCGGCGGGCAGGTTCTCCAGCCTTTGCTCCACAGTATCCAGGCGCTGCTCCACGCTTGCTAAAGATTCAGCCATTGCCGTCGCCGGTTGCGCATACTTCTCCTCGTAGTTCTCAAATGCATCCTCTACTTGATCTACCTTTTCTTCCAGCGCGATCACAAGCTCGGCCACACGGGCTATATCAGAGCGCGTAGGCAGTTGGAGATTCCTGAAGTACTCTTCGTTCGCCCTGCGAAACGCCTTATAGAAGCTGGCGTAGCTCTCCAGAAACTGGCTGGCCGCCTCTACGAACTTCTCACTCCCGATCACATCTCCTGTGGCCTTTGACCACGCCTCGCTCGCGGCATCATACCACTGCTTGAAAAAAGTGAACGGGTCCATAGGAAAGAGACGGCCCGATTCCTTGCTGCCATCCAGCAAGCCCGACCAGGCCTTCGCGGTTGCATCGTACCATTGCCTCCATAGCTCCGTTGGGTCTGGAAAGGGAGGCATTTTCGCTTCCTCTGGCATTGCGCACGCTCCTTTCATGCTATCTGACCCCCATAAGGGAGGCCAACGTGCCAATAAATTGGCACTCTACTGCATGTCATTCTTGTTTTCTTTGTCTTCTGCCCTGGGCTGGCCAGTATAGAGGCGGAAAAAGGTGTCCATCATCTTCTGGTACTGGTTGAGCGAATCCGCCCAGTATTTGAGGTATGCCTCGCCCGCCTCGGTAATTGAATACATGCGGCGCGCCGGTCCTGCATCTGTTGTCTTCCAGGTGGAACTGATGATCCCGTCTTTTTCCATCTGCCGCAACGTGCGATAGACGGTTCCCGGGTTCATAGCAGCAAAGCCAAATGCTGCCATCTTCTCCATTAATTCGTAGCCATAGGAGCTCCACTCTCGCAGCATCAACAGCAGGACGGGAACCAGCCAGTTTTTCGACCAGGCCTCGGTCGCCGCATTGCGGTTCTCGTTCTCCTTGTCCTTCTTCGATCCTTCCATCTCACACCTGCATAGTGACTCTATTCATTGAGTCTTATATGAGTACCTACTATATAATATACGACGTAGACCTATATGCAGTCAACATCTATATGCCAGAATACGATTGGGTATAATAAAAACAGAAGGGGAACCATTCTATGCCAGCAGGAGATATACAAAGCGTGCTGGCCCAACGACCGCTGGGCCTCGTCTTCGATATTGACGGCACGCTCAGTCCTATCGCGCCCACACCTGAAGGGGCCACGCTCTATCCAGGAGTTGCGCCTTTGTTGGAGCGGGCGCGGCAGTATGCCCATGTGGCTATCATGACAGGCCGGGCCATCGAGGATGGGGCTGCCATGGTCAATGTAGAGGGGCTGACTTACATCGGAACGCACGGGCTGGAGTGGAGCGATGGATTGCCCTGGCAGCATCCTGTGGAAGTGGTGCCGGAGGCGCTGGCTTATCGCGAACCTGGTATGTACCTGCTTGACCTCGTTGAGCAGCGCCTTCCCGAACTGCCTGGCGTCATTGTGCAGCGCAAACACATCGGCGGCACGGTTCACTATCGCCTTGCCCCTGACCCTGAAGCTGCCCGCCAGATCATCCTTGCCATTCTCGAAGAACCCGCGCGCCAGCTCAATATGAGCTTGAGCGAAGGCAAGCGCATGGTCGAAGTGCGCGTACCTCTAGCGATTGACAAGGGGCAGGCCTTACACCGCTTCGTGGAGCGCTTCAAGCTGCATGGAGTCATATTCGCCGGTGATGATCGCACCGACCTGGATGCCATCCTCGAAATTGCTCGCCTGCGCCAGGCCGGCATGAGCGCCCTCTCGATTGTCGTTCAGCACGCTGATACACTGCCCACCCTGCTGGAACAGGCAGACATCGTGGTGCCAGGCGTCAAAGGCATGGTAGACCTTTTACAACGTATCGTGGAGGCCTTAGAACGAGGATCGGCATAAGGACTATGCCTGCTTCACGACTCCCTCTGCCTCTAGGCGCTCGCACTGCTCTTTACTCAAACCTAGCGACTCCAGCACCTGGAATGTGTGCTGGCCGAGCACCGGGGCTGGTCGATAGAGATGCGGGGGCGTGCCGGAATACTTGACGGGGAAGCCGATAGCGTGGATGCGGCCTGCAATGGGGTGCTCGATTTCCATATCCATCTGGCGGGCCTGCACCTGGGGATGGCGGTACACCTCGTCGAGGGAGAGCACAGGGCCTGATGGAACGCCAGCCTGCTCTAGTAGCTCTAACCACTCCTCCGTTGGGCGCGTCTTGAGCGTTTCGGTCAGCGCTTCAACCAGCGCCGGCAGATGCGCCATACGGTCGCCGTTGCTGGCGAAGAGGGGATTGTCCAGCAAATCCGGGCGGTTAAGCGCCTGCGCCAATCGCTCCCAGTTACGTTGATTAGCCGCGCCGATGGCGATCCAGCCATTAGCTGTCCTGAAGACCTGGTATGGCGCGGAGAGGCGATGGGCTGTTCCTAACCTCCCGGGCGCTTTGCCTGTCGCCCAGTACTCGTTGGACTCCCAGATCGTGTATGCCAGCGCCCCCTCAAGGAGCGACGTATCGATGTACTGCCCTTCGCCTGTACGAGTGCGTGAAAAGAGAGCGGCAAGGATGGCATGGCTGGCAAGTAATCCCGCGTTGAGGTCGCTAATTGGCACACCTACCTTCGCAGGTTCTTCGGGCGTGCCTGTGACAGATAGCACACCACTCATTGCTTGCGCTACCAGATCAAAGCCGCCGCGTTCAGCATATGGCCCCGTCTGGCCAAAGCCGGAAATCGAGCAGTAAATTAAACGTGGGTTCTTCTCATGAACCTGCTCGTAGCCAAAGCCCAGGCGTTCCATCGTGCCGGGACGAAAATTCTCCACTAGCACATCCGCCGTCTCGATCAATCGCCAGAGTATCTCGCTGCCCTGCGGCGTGCGAATATCCAACGCAATGCCATACTTGTTGCGATTCACCGCTATGAACGCTGCCGATTCACCATTGTAGTAAGGCGGAGCCATGCGCCGCGAATCATCGCCGCCCCGTGGGTTCTCGATCTTGATCACTTCGGCTCCCAGATCCGCCAGCAGCATGCAACAAAACGGGCCGGCCATGATCTGCGTCAATTCCAGGACGCGGATTCCTTCCAATGCGGATGTCAACATGTATGTTTTCCTCCCAACGTAAGGTCGATTCAGACTTGTCATCCCCCAGGGGTTGCGCAACGAGAGAAATTCAAGGAAAGAAGAGAGAAAAGCCCGTCATGCGAGCAAAGCACGATGGGCTTTCTTTTTCGCATCCCCGCACTCACTTGATTCCGATGCGGACTCGGTAACTAAAATACCAAGGGATGGATTGGGACCCGATAGATTGGAACGCAGCGCGTGCGAGGCGATCCAAACCGATCTCCTGGTCGGTGAAGTGGAACTGGTGGCTGAACGCATTGCTCCGCATCATCTCAAGAAATCGTGCAGCTTCTCCTTGCTCGATATGATGAAGCAACACCTCACGGGTGAAGCGGAAGTGGCCACTCTCGCGCAGGGGGTCGAGAGATTTGTTCTTCGGCCATATCTTGAGACTCTGAGCCAGCCCGCGCTCCCGGACAAGCTCCACCAAGCGCTTACCAACCTCCTGGGCGAGCCGATCAAGCTCCCAATGGATGGCTGGTGGCCAATCATAGTCATAAGCAGCAAAGAGTCCTCCGGGCCGAAGAATACGAGCAATCTCGGCCAGGGTCGACGCTGGTTCCATCCAGTGGAACGCTTGAGCAACAGTGAGGATATCAGCACACCCATCAGGCAGGCCAGTCTGATGAGCAAGCCCTTCTCGATACTCGATATGGGCTGTGTTTGGATGGGCTTCGAGTTTGCGCCGGGCCTCTTTCCGCATATCGGCATTGGGCTCGATCCCAATCACCCGCTCGGCCCGCTCCCCCCAGATCGCCGTGGACAGTCCGGTGCCGCTGCCCACATCCACCACCAGGGCAGGATGCGGCATGTCAATCAACTGCATCAGCAGATCGAGCAAATCCGGTGGCGGCGCCGGGCGCGCCCGATCGTAGCTGCTGGCTTTGCCAGTCCAAACTTCACTGGTTTCTGTCATGCTGTTTCCTCCTTACTTTGGGCGCGATCAATCGGCCCCTACATGTATCCCGGCATTATTTTGTTCATCCTCATAATCGGGCCCCTACCTACACATGGTACAATGCTGAACAGCACAGGCGCAATGCTCTCGTGCGACAATAGAAAGGGAGATACAGCTATGTCAACTGAAAACGAACATGAAACTGGGAATGAACATGAAAGCGAGGCTGCTGCCCATAAAAACGAGAGCGGTACGGTCCTCCTGGAGCGCAAGGAGCCGGTTGCCATTCTCACGCTCTCGAATCCTGCGGCCCTCAATGCCCTGACATGGAACATGTACGAGCAAATGGAAAAACATCTCGAAAGCCTGGCCTCTGATGATACAGTCCGCGTGGTGATTATGCGTGGAGATGGCTCAAAGGCCTTTGCCGCCGGCACCGATATCCAGCAATTTAAAGGATTTAGCGGGGAAGACGGCGTTGCCTATGAGCAAAAATTGGATGCGATTATTGGGCAGCTCTATACCTTTGCCAAGCCTACCATTGCTGCTGTGCAAGGTTACGCGGTGGGAGCAGGAGCCGTTATTGCCGCTGTTTGCGATCTACGCTATGCATCGCCAGCAGCTCGCTTCGGCATTCCTATCGGGCGCACGCTGGGCAACATCTTAAGTCTCAAAAACTACAGGCACGTCATAGAGGCTTTCGGCGCTATGCGCGCAAAAGAAATGCTCTTCACCGGCAGGCTGCTTTCTGCTGCCGATGCCTTACAGTGTGGCTTTCTCACTGCCATCATCGATGAAGACCGCCTCTTCACGCAGGTACTTGAAATTGCCCAGCAGGTTTCTACCATAGCTCCCCTCACCATCTGGGCAGCTAAAGAGGCGCAAAAGCGCCTGGATGCAGCAGAAGCGCCTGTTGCCTTCGATGATGTCGTGGCCCGTGTCTATGGCAGCCGCGATTTCGCAGAAGGTGTGCAAGCCTACCTGGAGAAGCGCAAACCAGTATGGCAAGGAGAATAGAGCCTCAGGCCTTCTTAAAGGTACATGTCACCTTCCCGAAGGTGAGAATATCTCCATCATTGATGGGTGTCGCCTTGTCCGGTTCGAGGCGCTTGCCATTGAGGCGCGTCGCATTCGTGCTATTGAGATCGGTCACGGTGTAGGTGCTGCCGATATGCTCGATAGCGGCGTGAATGCGGGAGACCGTATCTGCTCCCTGTTCTGCGCTCAGATCAACTTCTGGCTGGTTGCCGGCAATATCATGATCGTGGCGCCCTACCACTGCGCGTTCCCCGGCAAGTTTGATCTGCCTGCCATCGCTGAAGACCAGGTAGCCCCAGGCAGCCGCTGAATCAACAGCAGGCTGGGAGGATGGCTTTGCCTTGATCGGTTGAGGCGCTGGCGCCTTTGGTTGCGGTGACAACTGCTGCGGGCTGACAGGCGGCGGCGTGTAATATGGCACCTCCGGCTGCTTTCGCGGTTGCGGTTTAGGAGGCGTCCCCTGGCCGGGCGAAGCAGGCACATAGGTGATCGTCGGTTTTGGCGCTACCGGTGGCTCCTGTGGAGTGGGAGGCACATAAGGCTGCGCCTCAGGCGGTGGCGTATACACGGGCGCCTGCGATTGAGCAGGTGGTGGTGTATATACAGGAGCCTCTGGTTGTGGCGCCGGCTGAGGAGCAGGTGGCGGTGTATATACCGGTGCGGCCGGCTGCGCCGGCTGTTGTTGCACAGCCTGGGATGATTGCGTTGCTGCAGCGTGAAAGATGGAGACTCCACAATTTGGGCAGAAGGCTACGTTGTCTTTGATCTCGGTTTTGCAGTTTGGGCAGCGCATCACCAATGGCCTCCCGCAGCCTGTGCAAAAGGCATCGCCAGGCTCGTATGGCGTATTGCAATTTGGGCAGCGCAGTTGTCCTCGCGCGGGAGCCGGAGCAGATGGCGGCAGCGCATTCACTACTTGCGGTGGTGGCACGTAGTATGGTGGAGGCGGCGCCCATTGCTGCTGGAGCTGTGGCATGAGCTGCATGGGAACCGGCCCGATCTGTATCTCTGGTCGCTGCTGGCGCACCAGGCCGTCTACCACGTTCAGGACCTGGTTAGCAAGGCTTGCCTGCCGTATTGCTCCCGCGCCCGCTGTGAGCATCAGCGGCCAGAGCACGGGTGCAGCAAGGAGGCCAACTGCACCAACAGCCGCTTTATCTAACCACTTTTGCTGCCCGATCATAGCAATCACGCCGCCGCTGGTGCGCTGTATAATCACACTGAGCGCGGCTTGCAGGCCAATGATGGCCTCGAGGTCACCGCCCTTCTTCAACTGCACCATTACCTGGTCTCTGTTGCCAATTTGCTGCGTCTGGTAGCCCTGCGAGCGGTATATGTTCTCCAGGTTATTGGCAAGTTGCTCAATATCAATATCTTCTGCATTGTAGAATCGCGCATCCATCCTTAATTCTCTCCTTCTTTATTGTGCTCTCACATTGGGTTGTTGCTGGCGGATCAGGCTATCAAGAACGTTCATAGCCCGGTTGGCCAGTTCGGCCTGCCGTAGCGCGCCCACCCCAGCAGTAAAAAACAACGGCCATAGCCCTGGAATGGCTATTCCGGCCGCCCCGGCTGCTGCCTTATCTATCCACTTCTGCTGCCCTGCTTCGGCCATTACCCCTTCCGCTGTGCGCTGTATGGTAATCGTTAAGACAGCCTGCATCCCAAGAATGGCCTCGAAGTCGCTGCCCTTCTTCAACTGTACGATCATTTGCTCGTTATTACCAATATGCTGCGCCTGGTAGCCCCGTGTGCGGAAAAGATTTTCCAGGTCCACCGCCAGCCGTTCAATATCAAGATTGTTGGTTTTATAAAAGTGGCCTGCCACCCGCTTTCTCCTTTTACCTGCTGCTATTGATTGATTCGGTTATGAACATTAGCAAATTGATCCTCCAATGATGTGGCCAGGATACAGGCCGATCAATCGGCGGTGGGCGCGATAAATCGGCCCCTACAGCCCATTGGTGAATTAATTTGTCAATGTGCTTTATCTTGCTTATTTTTTATTGCTTTTATTGAGAGCGCAGTTGTACCGATCAATAACATATACGAACAGCAATTCCTGGAAGTTAGAACATGGCCAGCACCACCCTAGAGTATACCATGAAGTCGATGGCGATTCTACCAACACTTGGGTGCCGGCTCCTTCCTTGAGGGTAGGGGCGATGCTTCGCCACCGGCCACCATCGCCCTGGCTCCCAGCTCTGAAACACATGATATAATACGTGTTACATACACCCAATGAACCTTCGTACAGCAAAGAACATAGCCTATGACAGAACAACTTGATACCTTATCAGCAACACATGATGATTTGAATCTGAATGGCGCCAACTCTCGCAACACGCTACGCTACATTATCCTGGGCCTGCTGGGAGCGCGGCCTATGAGCGGCTACGATATCAAGCAGGCCTTTGACCGGGCGCTGGCCAGCTACTGGAACGCGGGAAATAGCCAGATATATACGACATTGAAGAGCCTGAACGATGCCGGGCTGGTTGAAGCTGAGGTAATTGTGCAGAAGACACGCCCCAACCGCAAAGTGTACCGCCTTACACCCGCCGGGCAGGCCGAACTTGACCGCTGGCTACAGGAAGATGTTCCCGAGCGTTTTACGAAAGACGAATTTCTCACCAAGCTCTTTTTCTGCGGGGAAACTTCCGATGAAATTGCCCTCAAGCACTTGCAGGAGCATCGTGCCAGCCTGCTCAAACAGTTGGAGCATATGGAATGGGCGCGCCAGCAATACGCTACACGCCCCACGCGCCGCCCGCGCCTGCTCGAATACCAGATGCTGGTGCGCGAATACAAAGAAGCCGTCTTGAAAGCAGGCTTAGAGGTGACGGAACGGGCGATTGCGAAGCTGGAGGGGAAACTACCGTGAAGGAATACCGTGAAGGAATAAGGAATGCCATACGTCCATGTAAACGGCGTTGATCTCTATTATGAAGCTGGTGGAAAGGGAGCGCCGGTCATCTTTGTTCACGGTGGCTTCCCCAGTCTGGCATCAAGGATCCAAGATTTCCTACAATGGAGCTGGACATGGGAAAATGACTTTGCCGAATCGTTCCGCTTTATCTGGTATGACCGGCGGGGGTGCTATCGCTCATCCTGCCCTGAAAGCGGCTACGATTTAGAGAACCAGGCGCTTGACCTCGCCTCGCTGCTTGATGCCCTCCATATCCCCTCTGCACATGTAATTGGCAGTTCCGCCGGCGGGCCGATCAGCCTGATGTTTGCCGCGCTCAATCCCCATCGCGTTCGCTCGCTCACCTTGGCGGGTACAGACATCGACTTGTTTCCGGTGGATGATCCGGTGAGTGATCTCATTTGCCAGCTCATTGCAATACTAGATAAAGAAGGAGCCAAGGCTGCTTTCGCCCGGCGGCCTGCTGGTATAGAGACCTCGCTTGAGCCATTGTGGGTTGTCGATGAAATGCAGGCACGTGGCCGCTACGCTGAATTTCTCGAGCAGGAACAGCACTTGGCACGTCAGGTTCAAACGATGCCAATAGCTGAACGAGCGCGCTACTTTTCCGTCGAGCTTCGTTCAATGCAGGCGTATATGCGAGACGATTTGCAAATTTACGCACATCAGGTGAAGTGTCCCACGCTGGTGCTGCATGGCAGTGATGATCGGGAGGTTCCGCTTGCCTGGGGCCAGGCGCTGGCTGCGATGATCCCAACTGCACGAATGCACATCATCCCAGGCGGGGGCCACAGTCTTGTCCATCGTTCTGTTGAAGGACGACAAGTGGTGATCAACTTTATTCAAGCTAACGGAAACTCTTCCAGGTAGAGTTCGGTCGCCTCTTTCAGATTGGCAAGGGCTTCTTCAATCGTCGTTCCCTGGCTGGCTGTGCCCACCTCTGGGCATTCAGCGACATATAGATCATCTTCTTTGTGGATAACCGCGGTAAAGGTTCGCGTTTGGGTAGCCATCGCCAAGTCTCCTCACTATTTGACGCACTTTGAATTACCACAATACTAGCATACTGCCAGCAAGCTCACAAGAGATTGCCTATTCCTGCCAGCCGCGCTTCCTGAAGATCGACAATGTCTGCTGATCGCCGGGGATGTAGCTCACCATCGAGTAGGTATTGATGCCGGTAAAGACTGTGGTTGCCGTGCGCAGGATCAGGCGGCCAAGCTCGCTATGTTGTATCTGGAAGACAAAGGAAGGCACCGGCTTCCCCTCGGAATGAACTACAGAAGCAATGCGCCGGAACTCTGGCAGCGCCCGTAAACGCTTCATAAGGGCTTTGTATTCTGGCAGATAAGCGATGGTGCGCGTGTTGTACTGGAAATCGCTCACCAGGCGGCGAGCCAGGTTCTCCCAGCCGTGGAAGTGACCGCGCCTGCGCGCATCAAACACTATCTCGAGCAGGTGGTGCCTCTCCCCACTTGCTAACTCGTCCTGCACCTCAAACAGTGTAATGGCGGCCTCATTCCAGGAATGCAAAAACCACAGGCGGTCAAGCGAATGAGCTGGATACGAGGTGTTATGAACGAGCAGGCTGGCCAGTTCGCCAAGGCCAAGCAGCGTGCTATCCTGAGACCCGGCATCAATCGGGCGGCCCGTCAGCTTCGTGTACGCCGCAAAGAGCTGCCGCTTCTCCTCACTCTGGAGTTCTAAAGCGCGCGCAATAGTTTCTACGACATGCTGCGAAGGATTTCTGCGCATGCCGCTCTCAAGATGATACACATACGTGCGCGAAAGCCGTGTTGCCTGCGCAAGCTGTCCCTGTGACATCCCACGCTGCTGCCGGAACCTGGTAATCTGTTGTGCAAAATCAGAAACCTCACTCATACCTCGATTCTACCACTTTTTCACCCCGGTTCCACCAATTATTGGGTGCTAAGAACCAGGGCGATGGTGGCCGGTGACGAAGCATCACCTCTACTCTCAACGGTGATATTGGTCTCCAATTTTGGATAGCAGCTTTCACCCCTCGCTTGTTGCAATTCTTATGCATGAGATGTAATCTATCTATCTATAAACGGCTGACCTTTTTAGAGCAGGGAATTGAATAAGAGGAGGTCATACACCCTATGCTACTACGTCAACGCACTTCAACACAGATTCGCCGGGATGCCATAAAGATGGCTATTCAGAAGGCCAACCAGGGCTGCCTCTCGTGCGCCCACAATTATTTCGACCTGGCTAAACAACATGGCGCAAGCGAGGAGGAGATCGCCCAGGCAATCAACAAGGCTGCGCTGCCAGCAGGAAGAGGCTTGAGCCGCCGCGATATGCTCAAACTCGCGGCAGGTGTTCTTGTGGGGGTAGCTCTGGGCGCAGATGTACTGGTGTCCAGGCGTGCAGAAGCGGCTACCACAGCTTATTGGGGCACCGATAGCAACTCTGCCACTTGCTGTAATCTGCCGCAGAACTTCTATATTGGTCGCTTTGGCTATGGCACGACCGGCAGTACACTCTACTTCAATACCAGCGCAGCCCAGGCGGCCGGCAAGAGCAGCACCTACATCTACTGGGGCCTGGAGGGGCCGGGAAGCAGGCCGAGAAAAACCACCCCCTATAATTGGGGTGTGAAGCAAGCCCAGGCAGCCATCAATCAATGGTCGAACAATCCCAATGCGCAATACGTTGGGGGGACTACGATCTTCGCAGACATCGAATCGGGCTTTGGAGGCTGGAAAAGTGGTTCCAAGTTCTACAGCAACAATCAAGAGGTGGTGCAGGGCTACCTGGATACAATCGCCGGCAATGCATCCCCTACGTTCCATCCCGGCATTTATATTACCCTCAATAACTGGGGATCCTTTTTCGGCACGGCTTTCCGGCCGTCACAAACGTTCGTGCTGTGGATCGCCGGTTGTTTGACGTGTAGCAGCCAGATTTGCCCGCCATGCCCTGCCTGCTCTAGCACTGAAACGGACGTCGAAAATCTGCTGCAAACGTCCGTCGCCAGCACCATCCTCGGCGGCTCTCAAATGGTATTGTGGCAGTACTGGATCAGCAATTGCAGTTGCGGCGACTTCAACGTGGCCATCCAGGATCCATCGGCTGGCTTTGCGCCGGTGAGCAGCCAAACAACATATCATTCGGGGTGCTAAGCGCCAGATGGGGAAACGGACGGGCGACCACAAGGGCACAAAGACCGTCCACCCCGCTCTGCATCCCTGCTCGCCCCTACGATATACGCCGTGCCGTTGCATATCTGCACGGTTGTGGACATGTCATGCTGAGCGCGTGAGCCGCCCTTTACATATGTTATAATTGACACGAAGTCCGCTAATATGCGTGAAAAACCAGATATTCCAGACAAACTTTTGCGAACCACTTTACAGGATCAGTATGACCTGGTTCCCGTCACACTTGAGTTCCTTCCTCGCGGAAAGGATTACCATGCCGGCGTGTACCGGGTGGTGAGCGAGCAGGGAAGTATCTACTTGCTCAAAGTCACCTCCAGACCTCTCTATGCACCACGCTACCAGGTTCCTCGCTATCTCTACGATCAGGGCATCACATCCGTCGTCGCTCCCCTGCCTACCAGGAGCGGTGCCTTGTGGACAAAGCTGGCGGATTGGGCGGTGATCGTCTACCCCTTTATCGAAGGGGATTCCAGCCTGCCGGGCATGACGAATGAACAATGGAAAGAGTTGGGAAGCATCTTCAAGCAGATTCATCACACCCCTGTACCGGCTGTAGGGTTCGAGTCGCTGCGCAAAGAAACCTTTGATGCAACCGAGTATGTCCGGTGGATACATACCTTTGAGACAGAGCACCTCTATTCACAACACGGTGAAAGTGCCTCTCAGCGTGTGCTTCGCACTGACTGGCTGGCGCACCAGGCCACGATTCACAGGGCAGTAAGCTCCCTGGAAAAGCTGGCGCGAGTGCTCCAGCAGCGATCAGGGCCATACGTCATCTGTCACGCGGACTTGCACCCGGCCAATCTGATCCGCGATGCTAGCGGCCATGTGTTTGTGATCGATTGGGATGACGTGATGCTGGCGCCCAAAGAGCGCGATTTCATCTTTATCAGGGAGCCGCAGGCAGATGCGTTCTGGGAAGGATACGGGCAGCCGCAAATTGATTGGATCGCACTCACCTACTACCTCTGGGAACGGGTCGTGCAAGATGTGATCGCGTGCGCCGATGACGTGTTTTTCCAGGACGACCTGGGAGAAGAAACCAGGGCAGATATTGCCGGGTTGTTTCATGTGATCCTGGAGGAGAACAACAGCATCATCAATGCTGCAAATGCGGCTGCTGCACATCTTCCAGCAGATCTCAGCTTAGGGGGTAAAGGGGTGCCTCTCGTTTTTCATTCACTATCCCTGCTGCTTGATCCGGATGAATTGTTCCCATCGAGATATTGGTCGAGAGCTTACCTTCTTTCCATATACCTCGCCATGTAAGTTGCTTATCAAGTACTCAACGACCGTAGCAACCTCTTGGGAATTTGACAAGAAAGGGATAGCTCTAATATCACTAATCGAGAGTTCGCCTTTCTGCCTGAGAATGTTCGAGGCAATTTGAATGGCTATTTGTGTTCTATCATGAGCAGATTGTTGAATCATCGTAGTTCTACCCCCTTTCTTGAAGCTGTGCCATCTTCAAAAATAGCGCTATTCATTTCCATCCAGAAGGGCACTCCTTTTTCCAGATTCGGGAACTGCCTTCATTATTTCAGGGAAATTTTTCAAGAGCTCCTCCATCCGGCTTGCCTTTGCTTGCCTTTCGATTTCTTCTTTTTGCTTGTTGAGTTCATATAACTCCCAAACGAGGTCGAACTCATCTGGCTCTAATTCCCGCACTTTTAGCCCAATAGAGCTTGCCTCTTCAACATCTATGCAGAATCCATGATCAGAATATTGTTCTGTTAAGGCCTGCCCTATTGCCCTAGCCTGTTCTTCGGCTCCTTCTCCACTGAACATGTGAGTGGTAAGTAGTTTGACAACGTATTGCTTACCTACATCAAGAGACTTTTTTATACCACCGAGAGTAAGTGGAAATTGAAGTCGCTGTAACAGGCCTTGAGCAAGTTTTTCGTTGCCATGGGCAAACTCGTTCCGTATCATGTCCAATATCGCCTCTATGCTGAGAGGCGAGAAATATTCTAACCGCTTTTCAAGTTGATTGTATTGGGTAATTTGTGGGTCCAAAGGACCTAACTCAGCGATGGGCCCCATATATATTATATCACCACCACATACTAATAGGGTAGCCGCGCTTTTAGCCCACCGTGGGACAATGAAATTAAGCTCTTCCTTAGCAAATCGTCGAAATAGACGGGCGAGATTATACGCTGCATGAATATCGCCTCCCGATGAGTCTACTATAACATCTAATCTTGTACAAGTGTTTGCGATACAGGAACGAAGATCATCGAAAACACCATCTACGGTATAACCCTCAATAATTGTATCGCCCAGAAACAGAGGATATACAGATCGTCCTCGCTTCTCTTCTAACCGAGAGAGAACTTGTTGTATCTTCTCATCAATTTCTTGTAGCAAGCTATCAACTGACTTAGAGGTGTTGCTCATATCTGTGGGCTCATTCGGTATAGTATCGTTGAACTTCTTACGCATTGTCCCTCCACCTACGAATTATGCTACGATTGACAAATGGAACCTGAGGAGATTGGCGAACCATATAATAACATATCTCTTCTATTATCTCAAGTATATGCTATCAAAACCAGCATTTCTAAGCCGTTCTCAATTGGTTCGCGATGCTCTCGCCGCTTTCTTCTCATTGTATGTAGGCATAGCTGTCTTCTTCCTGGGCACATTCCAATATGGACTTTTGCATTTTGGACACACACGAGGATCTGGTTGCCCTTTGTCCTGCTTTCTTGGCAACCACTCATGCCCACATCGCTCACAATGATAACCCCATAATTGTATCCTGCTCATACCTAAAAGTATATGATTAGAAGGTAAGTTTTGTCAATGGACTGTTCTCAAATCAACCCTTGCAATTTCCTCAACAATACGCTACACTGAGCTTATCGCAAAACCCATCAGGCACACAACCAGCATTCATTCAAATTCGACAAACTCTGCTAGATAGGAAACCTGTCGCATGACCGAGCTTATATGGGATGGCAAGTACAAGGATGGGAAAAAAGTAGGGCCGGTACGCATTCAACTCCCCTTTCAGACCGTCGAGACCGTCAACGAATCCGCCCAGCAGCGCCAACTGATGCTCGATCTCCTCTTCTCTGGCCAGAAAACCGGCTGGCGCAACCGCCTGATCTGGGGCGACAAAAAGTATGTGCTGCCCAGCTTGTTACCAGAGTTTGCCGGCAAGGTCAACCTTATTTACATCGATCCACCTTTCGCTACTGGAGATAACTTCTCATTCACGGCTACTGTTCCAGAGACCAGCGAGAGATTCGTCAAGGAGCCTAGCATCATTGAACAGAAGGCTTATCGGGATACCTGGGGACATGGACTTGATAGCTATATGCAATGGTTTTATGAAACAGTAGTATTGCTGCGAGAGCTATTGGCGGAAAACGGAAGTATTTATGTTCATCTCGACTGGCACGTCGGACATTATGCCAAAGCCATATTGGACGAAGTCTTTGGATATGAGAATATTGAAAGTCAAATTATCTGGCAGAGAGTTACAGGCCATATGGACACTCAAAGTTTTGGGTTTAACCACGACATGATTTTACACTATGGAAAATCCAGAGGCGTGATCATATGGCATCCGCAATATGCTCTCTATGATGAAAGCTATCTCGCAACTCATTATAGGAGCCAGGATGCAGATGGTAGAAGATATGAACTTGACCAAATAAGTGCAGCGGGTCAAGGCCCGCCTAGATATTTCTTTGGAAAGTTGCTTGATCCACCAGCAGGAACTCACTGGCGTTGGTCACAAGAGCGTATTGATCAGTTATGCAAAGAAGGTCGAATAGTTATCACATCAGGCGGCAGACCAAGATACAAACGATATCTTGATGAACAACCTGGCAAATCAGTTCAATCTATCTGGACAGATATTCCCCCTGTAAATTCTCAGGCCAAAGAAGATACAAAATACGCAACCCAAAAACCGGAAGCCCTCCTTGAACGCATCATCAAAGCCTCATCCAACGAAGGCGATCTCGTTCTTGATTGCTTTTGTGGCAGTGGCACAACTGCCGCCGTTGCCGAGAAGCTTGGTAGGCGCTGGATCGCCTGCGATTTAGGACGTTTTGCCATCCATACCACGCGCAAGCGCTTGCTCTCTATCGATAACGTCAGGCCGTTCGTCGTGCAGAATCTTGGCAAGTACGAGCGGCAGGCGTGGCAGGCTGCCGAGTTTGCCGATCCGGCGCAACGAGCCAACGTCCAGTTGCGCTATCGCAATTTCATCCTTGACCTCTACCACGCTACTCCCATCGATGGCTACACCTGGATACATGGCATCAAAGCCGGGCGGCTCGTACATGTCGGCTCGGTCGATGCTCCCATCGCGTTAGGGGAAGTCAGATCTATCGTCAATGAGTTCTGGCGCGTCAAGGGTAGGGATGCCGGGGAGCACAGCAACGGCATCGACGTGCTTGGCTGGGATTTTGCCTTTGACCTCAACGAGACGGCAAAGCAAATGGCCGCCGATGCCAATATTCGCCTTTCGTTCAAGAAGATACCGCGCGAGGTGCTTGAGAAAAAGGCCGTTGAGCAGGGCGATGTTGTCTTCTATGAACTGGCCGCGCTGGATGTTGCCGTGAAAACTGAGAAGAAATCTCTTTCGGTGGAGCTACAAAACTTCTTCGTGCCGCCCGATGATGTGCCGGAGGAAGTGCGCTGCGCCATTACGCATTGGAGCCAGTGGATCGATTACTGGGCCGTTGACTGGGATTACCGCGATGATACCTTCCATAACCAGTGGCAAACCTACCGTACCAAGAAGGAACCAAAGATACTTTTGCGCACCTTCCATACCTACGATGAGCCAGGAACCTATACCATCGTCATCAAGGTGATCGACATTTTAGGCAACGATACCACGAAGTCTATTACTGTGGAAATAATGTAGGGGTTTGATTTATCGTGCCCACTAGCAAGGACAAGCAACATGGCACGCAGCCGTAAACCGCAAGCAGACGACACGCAACCCAGCCTCTTTGACCTGACCCTCTATCTCAAAACAGCCCCCTGTGTTCCGGCTCTGCGTAAGCTGGTCGCCGAATGGAGAGCGAACGGCTACCAGGGTAGCACGCGCACCACGCACACGCTCTTGAACTACTGGTTCTCCGCCGATCACAAATTGCCCAATGGCCAACTGTTCCGCTATCTTGAAGCGCAACGCGAGGCCATTGAGACGCTCATCTATGTCTACGAAGTTGCCAGGGTGCGCACGCGCAAAGACCTCTTAGAGAAATATGCACCGGCCAACAGCCAGGTACGCCTCCCTGCCTATGATGAGTTCGCTCGCTACTGCACTAAGATGGCCACCGGCAGCGGCAAAACAAAAGTCATGTCCTTAGCTATCGTTTGGCAGTATCTCAATGCTGTCCTGGAAAGCGAAGAAGACTATGCCAAAACCTTCTTGATCATTGCCCCCAATGTCATCGTGTATGAGCGCCTGAGAACCGACTTTGAAGGCGGGCGCATCTTTGTGACCGATCCGCTTATCCCGCGCGAGTGCAAAATCTTCTGGGAGTTCGATTGTGTCATGCGCGGCGATGCCGAACGCGCTCCCACCGATGGCATGTTGTTTGTGACCAATATCCAGCAGCTTTACGACAGGACAGAGCGCAAGAGAAACGACGACGATGAGCCGGACATCATGACCGAGGTGCTCGGCCCCAGGCCGAAAGAAGACCTCAATAGCGATCTTACCGGCTTTCTTGACATGCTTGCCAAACGCAGCGGCAAGCTCCTGGTTCTCAATGATGAGGCCCATCATACGCACGATGAAGAAAATGAATGGAACAAGGTGATCCGCCGCCTTCATACCAACATACCCATTGCCGCCCAGCTCGATTTTTCTGCCACGCCACGCTTCACCAGGGGCGGCTTATTCCCCTGGGTCATTTCTGATTATCCCATCAAGCAGGCCATTATCGACAACGTGGTCAAACGGCCTGCCAAGGGTATTGCCAACTTTGACGAGGCGAAGAGTGACGTTGCCAGCGTGCGCTATCAAGCCTATCTGACGGCAGGCGTGGAGCGCTGGCGCGAGTACCGCGAGCAGCTTGCGCCCATGAAGAAGAAGCCCATTCTCTTTATCATGATGAATACGACCGAGGAAGCCGAGGATGTCGGCGACTGGCTACGCAAGAAATACCCCGGCGAGTTTAGCGGCGACCATAAAACGCTGGTGATCCACACCGATAAGACAGGCGAAATCTCCAAAAAAAGCCTTGATGCTGCGCGCAAGCTTGCCCGTGAAGTCGATAGACCCGATTGCCCAACCAACGCCATTGTGAGCGTGCTCATGCTGCGCGAAGGCTGGGATGTACAGAATGTGACCGTTGTGGTTGGCTTGCGTCCCTATACCGCCGCTGCCAATATCTTACCGGAGCAGGCTATCGGGCGCGGCCTGCGCCTGATGTTCCGGGGCCAAAACTATACCGAGCGCGTCGATATCATCGGCAACAAGAAATTCCTGGAGTTCGTAGACGAGCTGGAGAAGCTAGAGGAGCTGCAGCTCGATACATTTGAAGTTGGCAAAGACAGGCTCAAGATCATGGCGATTGAGCCAGTGCCGGAAAAAGCAGTCTATGATCTGGCATTGCCCAGGTTGACGCCCATGATCGCTCGCAAAAAGACGCTTGGCGAGGAAATCGAATCCATCGATGTCATGCGCTTCAGATTCAGTCCCGATCCCTTATCTCGCAAACCGAAGGACGAAGATATCAAGAAGTTCCAGTACGAAGCTTTCGACATCATCACAAGGGAGAAGCTCTTTGAACGCGAGTATGCCATCCAGGACCCGCAGCGGCCGGACGAAATTGTGAGCTACTACGCGAAAGTGATTGCCGGTAGCCTGAAGCTGCCCAGCCAGTTCAGCGCCCTTGCGCCGAAAGTGTGGACATTCTTTGAGCGTCGCGCCTTCGGTGATAAGGTCGATATGTACAGCCCCACCATCATCCAGGCCATGAACCATCGCGTCGCCGGTTACGTCGTCCTTGATGTCTTCGCCAGGGCCTTGAAAGACAAGATCATCGAGCAGTTGGAGCCAACCATCGAGGGTGAGAGCCGGCAACTTTCATCGATGGAACCCTTCGCCTTCTCGCGGCAAGTTCTCGAAGCCAGGAAATGCGTCCTCAACTATGTGCCATGCGACAACGACTTTGAGTATGAGTTCGCCCGTTTCCTCGACAACGCCAGGGATGTAGAAGCCTTCTCCAAGCTGCCCCAGCAGTTCGGCTTCTCCATAGAATACACCGACAACAACGCCAACCTGCGCTACTACTACCCCGACTTCGTCGTCAAAACTGAAACCGGCGAAATGTGGCTTGTGGAAACAAAGGGCCAGGAGTCACTCGAAGTAGCCTTCAAAGACCGCGCCGCTCGCCTCTGGTGCGAAAACGCCACCATGCTCACCGGCGAGCGCTGGAGCTACGTCAAAGTCCCCCAGCGAGAGTACTACAAGCTGCAACCGGTAGAGTTTTATGATTTGCTGGCATTTGTTATGTAGATTAAGCTTTGTCCATAGAGAAAGTAGGACAAATGGCCTATGTAGCCTATTCTAATGTGAAAAACGATCTGCTCAACGTTGAAGTTGTAGACATATCTTCTACCCACAGACAATAGCTTCATATTCTACTAGTAGCAAGGAAGGCAGACAGTGAGCAGAGAAAGCAGAGTAGCAATTTTAGAAAAGATCCAGACGTTGAGAAACTCTTATGTCCTCGTATACCTTACTGGGGATCGACAACCGACTCAAGCTGTAATTGCTGAGGATGCAGTTCGTCCTCTTTATGATCATCTATTAGCATTGGCACAGTCTACACCTACGAAAAGGAAAATAGACTTATTTCTTTACAGTCGAGGAGGCGATGTCAGCGTTCCCTGGCGGATAGTTAGCATGATTCGCGAGTTCTGTGATGAGTTTTGTGTCCTGATCCCATACAAAGCCTATAGTGCTACGACAATGATTTCTATGGGAGCCGATCAAATTGTTATGGGCAAGAAGGCTGAATTAGGCCCTATTGATCCTACACTTGTGAGATCGATAACCGGTGAGGCAGGGGTACCACCAACGGAGATCAGTGTAGAAGATGTATTCTCCTACATCTCCTTTATGAGGGAGAGGGCAAATATCAGCGATCAAGTTGCTCTTGCTCAGGTGGTGTCGCAGCTAGCAGATCACTTAACTCCTTTGACATTGGGAAGGGCTAATCGACAGTATTCTCATATTAGGCTGGTCGCTAGAAAACTACTCACATCACATCAACAGAAAATAGAAGAGAGCAAAATTGGAACGATTGTTGAGGCTCTTACGGAGAAGATGTACTCACACGGACACGCAATTGGAAGAGCTGAGGCGGCTGAAATTGGCTTACCGGTAGAAATACCCGATGATGAGCTTGAGAAACTGATATGGAATCTCTATACGGAATATGAGACTTTACTGCAACTTAACGACGCTCTCGAGCCCGAAGAGTTAATGGAACAACAGAATAAGGATCAGATTAAAGAAAGAGTCCTGTTGGCTATAATTGAGAGCACCCAAAAACAACACGTAGTGGAAGCTAATGCGGTCTTCCAACGGAGGCGACAAATTCCTTCAAATCCTCAAATAAATATCAACTTACCACTAAGTCTACCGCCTGGACTTGATCCGGCTCAACTGCCTTCTGACATTCAACAACTGTTGCAGCAAATGCTTACCCAATTATCCCAGATAATCCCACAAATTGTACAACAGGAAATAGTTCGTCAGTCGCCAGTTATTGGCATTGAGGGAAGAGTTTATGCAGCTAAATGGATAGAAAAAATAGACGATATGATATAATATACCTTGTTTAACAGTTAAGGAAAGGGGAGGCACCCATGTCCATCAATGTAAACTTGCAAGTAGTGCCCTTTGGACAGATTGTTTTTAAGATAGATTCGCCTACCAACGAGCCCCTTAAACGTTTGCCTGATGCTAGCCAAGAAAAGATTGAATACCATGAGCCTCAGCAAACAGTCCCGGTGGTGTATGAGATCATATACGAATATCAACTGGGAAATTTTGTTGTGCCCTCCTCCACAACTTATCGCTAATTAATTTCTTGTGCACTATTCATCTTGTACAGTAAATACTACTCTGGCGATCATTTGAAGTAATTTGTCCCAGGAAGCAGTTTGCACTTCTTCATATTTGCGGACACCGTCCTGTTGATCTATGTAAAGATAACCCAGGACGCCGGAAGGGTCAGCGTGGACGGCAATTTCAACTGGTCGTGTGCCCCACTCAATTTGTATGCCGCCGCCGGCACGTGGCGCCACAACTTGTGGCTGAGATTGTTCTGGGGTCAGCCTTCCGAAGATCTCATACACAGCCTGGAGCAGGTTGTATGCTGTAGCGATGGCTTGAGGAGATGGAGGATCGCCACCATACGAATCCCAGTCCGGTCCGAGTTTCGCAATTTCATCAAGCTGATCTGATGCCCACTGCATCCAGCTCCTGGACAGTGACACAGATAAGTTCCATAGCGATCACACATCTACCGGTCTGAATTTAAGCGTAAACTCTGTATACTTACTCTGCATGGGCTGTTTTCTTTCGGTCTCATAGCGCTTTCTTTTTGCTTCTCTCGTAGCTAAATTTTGCTGTGCAATAAATGTACCCGCATTTTGATATTTTTGCAAGGGTTGCAAAATACTCAGCGTTGCCTCAGCCCATCGTTGGATAGCCTGGGCATGCTCGCGATCGTGGTCAAGTGGGAACATGTTCAGCCGAGTGAGTGCTCGAACTCTTCGTTGATAATGCGATAGCATTCGCAGGAACGTGCTTCCAATCCCTCTCGATCCATAATGGTGATAATCCCGCGATGGTAGCGGATCAGTCCGGCCTGCTGCAATTCGCTGGCAACTTCACTGACGCCAGCCCGGCGTACCCCTAACATTTCAGAGAGGAATTCCTGGGTGAGGGGAAACTCATTTGTGCCTACTCTATCCTGCGTCGTCAACAGCCAGCGCGCACAGCGCTGGGAGATGTTATGCACCCGATTACAGGCGACTGATTGCGCCACCAGCATAAACATCGCCTGCGTATAGCGCTGTAAAATATCTCGCAGGGGTTCCAGGTGCGTGAGGGTTTGTCCGAACGTTTCAGAGGACATGCGCAGAGCTTCTCCCGGGATTTGAACTATTGATCTGGTTGGCATCGCGTCTGACCCGAGAAAGACGGGCAAACCCACCATACCCTCGTTGCCTACCGTTGCCACCTCGATACTGGTTTCATCTTCCAGCACAACAAGAATGGAAACAACCCCACTGAGGGGAAAGTAGACATGGGACATGGGAATATCCGGCTCTTGCAGCGTTTGTTTGAACGAAAGTGCGACGTGCTCCAGGACAGGTGGAAGCTGTTCATAAGCCTCAGGTGGAAGAGCTGCCAGCAGGCGATTCCTTCTTGCAAGACGAGCTTCTATCTCCATAAACGAAAGTCACCTCCTCAAGACGCCAGTGTATAGAGTAAATTGAGCTACGATAAGCATTGATCTCAGATATCCCCCGTTAAATACGTCCCTTTCATGAAAAAGGTAACACGGCTGATTCCCCTGGACAAAACGATTGTTGAGGAGTATAATCTTTTGTGTACGGTAGCGTACATATAGTAGCGTACATACGAGAAGTCAAAGAGATCTAGCAGCAAATAGAAAGTACCTGTCATGCTCTCATCTACGTCGTCTCATCAACCTGGTGTTTGCCCTTCCACATCGTTTGATGTGGTGGTGATAGCGGCTTCCCTTGGCGGAATACAAGCGCTCAGTACAGTACTTTCTGCTTTGCCCGCAGACTTTCCTGTTCCGATCATCATCGTGCAGCACTTGAGTCCTCACCACGAGAGTCATCTCGCAGAAATCTTGCAGAGCCGGACGCCTCTTGCAGTCAAGTGGGCTGAGTCCAGGGAAACCTTGCAGGCAGGAACCGTCTACGTCGCTCCTCCCGATACGCATGTGCTTGTCAATAAACCTGGCGTCCTGACCCTGTCAAAGACCGCCAGGGTTCAGTATGCGCGTCCTTCAGCCAATCTCTTGTTTGAATCGGTGGCCAGGTGCTACCAGGGCCGTGCTATTGCCGTCGTTCTCACCGGAGCAGGCAGGGATGGGGCCGATGGTGTACGAGCCATCAAACAGTTTGGAGGAACTGTCCTGGTGCAGAATTGTCGCACATCGCAAGCCTTTTCTATGCCATATGCTGCTATGAAGACCGGATGTGTCGATTTTGTCCTCTCCTTGCGCGTCATTGCTTCTGCGTTAGTCTCCCTGGTGATGGTAAGAGGCGCTGCTCAATTCTTTTCGGTCGCAAAAGGCGCATAGCAATTCGGACTTTTCTCAATTTTGAGCGCCTCCTAGTCGGCAACCAGAAAGGCCACCATGATGGAGGTTCCAATGATGAGCACAGTTAACACGTGACTGATGAGAGAGGAGCCGAGCCAATTCGTATTAATGGTAGGGGCGTTGGGAATAGTGAGTGTGCCAAGCAGCAAAATGAGGCCGCCGATAGCGAGTGAACATGCATAGGCCATGACAAGCCCGATAAGAGGGGCTTTGTAGGAGCGTATACCTTTCCCGATAGCGCTACCAATGAATGCAAAGACGAAAACTGCCACCAGGAGCAAAATTAAGTTTAAGATTACCGTTCCAACAGAGCCTGTGGTGATCAGGGCAATCAGTGGAAACGTAATAGCGTGCGCGAGGGATAGGACGTACAAGAGGGCCAAAATAACGAGTGCTTTTATTGCCACGTTTGGAACGTTCATGAAATCCTCCTTGAAAAAGCTAGTCCTGGAGAGGGTTTTTCATGCTCTGAGCATAGAATAAAGTGTTCTATATAAGTATACAGGTAGTTTCCCCTTTTGTGAAGTGCAACATTACAAATACAGCCTCCTGGCCGTGATCAATGTGGCTCCCGGTATCAGCAGGCGATGACGGCGTATATGGCCCATACCCGCTCCTTCCAGCCAGCCTTTTACTATTGCAAAGGGGTAGCATGTCCCGCCAACCATGGTCACCGTTAAGGTCATGAGTTGCATGACCAGCGAAGCCAACTGCGAGCCAGAGGTCTGGTCCGTCACCTGGTCAACATAGACAAGCATTCCCCCTGGCTTCAGCAGCTTCGCTACCTTTGCCAGGACGGCAGCATTGACCTCTGGGGAGAAGAAGTGGGCCATGTGGAAATACAGCGCTGCATCGTACTGAGGATGGGGCGACAGGAGCGTCCCAAGATCATCATGCACAACATCCGCACATACAAAACGCAAGCGATCCTCCATTTTCTCTCGCGCTGCCGTGCGCTTACCGGCTTCAATACCAGACGGCAGATCAAGAATAGTAGCATGAAGATGAGGATATTTGCGGCAGAAAAGGACGCTATAAGCTGCGTGAGAGCCGCCTACATCGAGCAATTCTGTGGCACCTGCAGGCAGGCGCACGCGAACAGTGATCTCTTTTCCAAGCGCCATTGCCAGCGAGGCCAGGCCTGCGTAGTGACGAGCCAGTGCCTCTCTTGCTGCCGGGTCGCTGGTATCCTCTTCATATGGCAGGCGCACCGTTTGCTCACCCGTGCGTACCACCTCCGGCAAAGAGTCCCATAGAGCGAGTATATCGGGGCTGTGAATAATGTACGGGGCGATGTTTAACGGAGAATCAGCAGTAAGCCAGCGCTGCGCCAGGGGGCTGTTCCTGTATTGTCCATGACGCTGGCGTAGGTAGCCGGATGAGACCAGCAATTGCAGCAGTAATTGCAATCCCTCCGGCTGGCAATGCAATTGCTCTGCCAGGCTATCCAACGTAGACGACTGCGAGCCCAAAGCATCGAAGACGCCCAGTTCGCAAGCCGTGACAAGCGTCCTACCTACTCCCGGAAGCAGGGGCATATCGAACAAAGGCAGAGGTAAGAGGTTCAGGCGGGCAAGGACTCGCTCTAGCAAAGTAAGGTGTAGTGGCATCAGATCAGAACTCCTATCAGCCATCCTCCGGCAAGCATGATGGCGGTAAGCGCTGCTACGTAAAAATGCACTTTGCGTGTACTCACAGGCTTTGCCGACCCGCAGAATAATATCATATAACCTAAAGCAAGGCAGGTAATGATGAATGTTGGGACAACGATTTGCGGCAGAGCGGGAACGGCATCCGTTATTGTCAGGATGCCTGCCGTAAGAACGCTCAGGGCAATGAGCAGGTGGCAGACCAGAAACGATTTTTGGATGCCCAGGACGACGGCGAGCGAGCGCCCGCCATAGGATGCCTCTTCCTCCATATCAATAAGCCCATTCGCGAGGTTAAGGGCCACGCCGAGGAAAAAGCCTACCGGAACGAGCCAGAACAGGACGGGCAGGATGCGACCCACTCCGGCAAAGGCGTAGAGGGGAATGAGTGGCATGGCCAGCGCAAATACCAGGCCACTGAAGGGTGTCGATTTAAGCCCCAGGTTGTATCCCTGAGCCAGCAGCAGGTAGACGAAAGAAATGAGCATTGCCAGCCGGTTGAGTGGAAGCAGCAAGATGACCATGACCACCATCATTGTGAGGCCTCCAATAAGCGCTTCGCGGGGATAGACCAGGCGCCGGGGGATAGGTTTCTGTGGTTTTGTTGCTGCGTCCAGGTGGCGATCACAGTAGTCATTGATCATGGCAATTGAGATTTGCATGGCCGCATGAGCTGCAATGACAAACACAACCACACTCCCGATAAGATGCGGCCACGCAGCCAGGAATGTAAATACTGCCACTCCAAGGATGTGCAGCAACACAGGGGCCGGGTGACTGAGAAGGAAAAAGCCGAGCAGGATTGCACTGGCCCGGCGCTTTCTAGTGGTTTCCATAGAGGGCTGCACCGGGAAATAACGATTAGACGGGCAGGCGGTCTAATATGGCCTTGAACCACTGGGTGCGCAGCTCGCTTCCCGCAAGCACCAGGGTAATGCAAATGCCGAGAAGAGCGCCAACTATCCAGAGGATCATACTTCCTGCGGGCACGAGATGCAGGAGACTCACAAAGGCCAGTGAAAGCGAGTCGTGCCCATTGGCAAAGGGAAGCGCGTCACGTAACGATGGATCCTCCCACATGATGCCTAAGGTGGCAATTGTAGCCAGCAGTATAGCTGCCACCAGTTCCAGGAAAGAGGGCCGCAGCATGGAGAAATCATCGTTTTTCTGCTCTTTTTGCTGCTGGGGAGTCACTGCAACCCGCTGCATGACACGCATGGTCAGATCTTCAGGCTCGGCTACCAGTGGCAGATCATGGAGTGCGGCAACCACGCCTGCCAGCAAGCGCATCTCATGCTGGCAGGCCGCGCACTCAGCAATATGAGCTTCCAGCGCGCGCACCTGTTCTAGTGTGAGCTGGTTATCAATGTAAAGCTGTAGTTGCCTGGTAACTTCCGCGCAGCGCATCATCGACCTCTCATTCTTGTGTTCCATTGGGGATCAATGCTTCTAAGCGTTCCTTGAGCAAATTGCGCGCCCGAAATAAATGTGTTTTAATAGTGCCGATAGGGATCGTAAGCATTTCTGCCATTTCTTCATACGTCATATCCTGCAGATGACGCAGGATAAGCACAATACGGTACTTTGCTGGCAGTTGCGCAAGTTGCTCCTGGATGAGTGCCAGGCGAGCCCGCGCCTCCACCCTGGTATCAAAATGTTCCTGCTGCTGGGCTTCGAGCGTTGCTTGCTCTGCTTTCATGGCTACCTGTAATGCGCGGTCGCGCTTGCGCTGCTCAAGTTGTTTTAATGAACAATTGTAGGCAATACGATACAGCCACGTGGAAAAACGCGCATCACCTCGAAACGAGGGGAGTCCCTGCCAGGCAGCTAAAAATGCCTCTTGCGTGATTTCACTGGCTTCCTCATAGTGGTGAAGGAGTCGAAAGACGAGGTTGAAAACGCGCCTCTGATAGCGTTGTACTAATTGGGCAAAAGCATCCTGGTCTCCTCGCTGGCTGGCAAGAACGAGCTTTGCTTCGTCCTGCTCACTCAGAGAGGAGAGCACATTAGAAAGGGGCATGCCAAGACTATGCGCCGGTTGTACCAGATGCTCATTCATGAGTTCTCTCAAATAAGATGCTATGGAGCGTTAAATTGTTTCATTACCCCAGCCTGCAATATCTTCTCTACCGGGTATATCATACCATACAGAGAGAACGTTGCTCAACGAGGTAAGTGATGACCGCGAATACACTCATTGTCTTCATTGGCTGGCTGATAGCCCTGGTCTTTTTCTTCGGATTCATCGTGCTCCTGCGCTATCTGCAGTACCGCGAGCACATCGCCCTGATACGTTACGGTCTCAATCCCCATGACCTGCGACGACAGCATCGAAGCACAGGCATATTACGGGCTGGATTGATTACAGCGCTAGTTGGCTTTACGCTGACTATTGGCCTCTATCCTCTCGGCTTCATCCTGCCGCCAACGTTTGCCGCCATTCCTTTTCACTTCGGCCCCTGGCTTCTCCCCGGCCTGATCCCTTTTGCTGTAGGCATCGCGCTTATTGCCAGCTATTACCTGGAACGCGATCCCTTGCCCCCAGAGGACGACGATATATCAAGCTTTAAAGCCAAAAGTAACCAAGAACCCCCCTCAATTTAGGAAGCAAGGCAGGGATGATTGCAATATGGCGATTTTCCTTCTATATTTATTGTAGTATAGAGAGGGCTGGACTATCGACCTGCTTTCGTGTCCCTTTTTTCTTGCAGTTCGTACACAATTACTTTCTTAGGAGGATCTGGTATGACACAGTTCGTCTTTCCAGCAGCGGCATTCCTACCGCTCGCCGCTGCCCCGACACAGTTCGTATTTCCGCCGTCGGCATTCGTCCCGCTCGCTATTGGTTTCTTCGGCCTGGGCACAGGTTACTTCGTCTGGGGCGGCCATGCGGTGTTTGGCTTCCCTAAAGAGGAACCGGATGTGAGCAAAACGATGGGCATGTGGGCATTCTGGATGCCCGGCTTCATGCAGTTTATCACCGGTATCTCTTTCCTCGTTGGATTAACCTGGTTTAATGTCTTCGGTCTTAGTAAGTCAGGGACGCCCGTCAATACCTCACCGCTCTACATGGCCGCTCTTGCCTTCACAGCATACGGCATCCACTGGTTTGCTATGGCACACCGCCGCTTTATCGGGGCCAGCGCGCTACCCGATGCCTGGATGGCAATTGCCTTCTTCCTCATCTCAATACTCGGCGTCATTGTCTTCATTATCGCCGGAGACATCCCTGTCGTGCTCGTTTTCGTCGGCCTTTCCCTGATCTACCTGACGGAAGCGCCCACGCGCTTTGGCATGTTGGGTTCCTTCGGGGTGCGCCTGGTTGGCATCTGGCAGTTGCTGACCGGCATCTGGCTAATGTACCTTACCTTTGCTGTAACCCTGGCTCTCGCTAATGGGGTGTCCACGTGGTTCTAGCTTGAAATTGATAGCCAGCCCTCTCTAGCCCTCGTCCTCGATCTACAGCGCTCGTTATCAGGGTTTCTGGAGAAGCCTCGACGTTTCCTGGAAACCCTGGCAATAGATCAGCCAGTTTTGCGAAATCGAAATTTTATAATTCTCCGAAATTTCGCACCAAACCTCTTGACACTGCTTGAATGCGGTGGTATCATCTCATGTGCGCCTGACGGGAAAGCTGCTCAGGCGCGCACCATCGCGAAAGCATAGAGTACCTGAACAACTGAAAAGTGGTAAGGAACTAATAGGATAACCTGTCAATGAATTGCTAGACAATCTTCGTCATCCCGTCTTCGGACGAGTAATATATGAAAAGTAAATCTCCGTGGAGAGATTTGCTATACATTGGATGGCGAGTTTGATCCTGGCTCAGGACAAACGCTGGCGGCGTGCCTAACACATGCAAGTCGTACGTCCTCTCCTGCTCGCGAGAGCAGGGGAGGGAGTGGCGCACGGGTGAGGAACACGTGGGT
>CADDZH010000032.1 GCA_902812455.1 Chloroflexota bacterium
CGAGCTACAAGGGGGCACCTTCACCATCACGAATGGCGGCGTATTTGGCTCGCTGCTTTCCACGCCGATCCTGAACTATCCCCAGGTAGGTATCCTGGGAATGCATAAGATCGAGCAGCGCCCGGTAGCAATAGATGGGCAGGTGGCGATCAGACCGATGATGTACGTGGCGCTCTCCTATGATCATCGCATTGTGGATGGTCGCGAGGCGGTGCAATTCCTGGTGCGGGTCAAAGAGCTGGTAGAGGACCCAGAAACACTGCTTTTAGAGGGATGAGATAAAATATAAGAGAGGAAGAAAACATAGCTTTGGCTTTCTATCCCTCCGGGCACTGTGATATGTCATGCTGAGCGCGTGAGCCGAAGCCCTGAGGAACGAAGGGGAAGCATCTAATGTCGATCGACAGAGATCCTTCGCTTCGCTCAGGATGACAAATCATTCCCGATCCTGGTTGTTACAAATCATTATCGGCCTGTAGCACCCGCCCCTCGACATACATGATCATAGCCTGTATAATCAGGATGAGAAAACCAGAGCAACTGGCAAGAGTAGAGGAGTTGTCATTCCATGCAAGCAGATAATCCATACGAGGCCCCAAAAGGCGGCAACGACGAAATAAATGCCCTGATTGGCAAGTCATTGGGCAATTTCCGCATCGTTGAACGCATTGGTGCTGGAGGAATGGCAACCGTCTTCAAAGCCTACCAGGCATCACTCGACCGCTACGTGGCAATCAAAGTGCTGCCGGTGCGCTATGCACGCGATCCCGATTTCGTGAAGCGCTTTGTGCAGGAAGCGCGCGTGGTGGCGAAGCTGGTCCATCCGAACATCCTGCAAATCCACGACTTTGGCGAGCAAGATAGCATCACCTATATTGTTATGGAATACGTCGAAGGGGGAACGCTGAAAGATCGGCTCAAGCGCCCATTACCGATAGCCGAGGCTATAGATTACATCATCCAGGCAGCAGAAGGGTTGAACTGCGCGCATAGCCACGGCATCATTCACCGGGATGTGAAGCCCGCCAATATGCTGCTGCGTAAAGATGGCTACCTGCTCCTCTCCGACTTTGGTATCGCAAAGATCATGGAAGGAACAACGAACCTGACTCGTGCAGGTGTGGGTATAGGCACCCCGCAGTACATGTCGCCTGAGCAGGGAACGGGCATGGCAGTTGATCGGCGGAGTGATATCTACTCCCTCGGCATTGTGCTATTTCATTGTCTTGCCGGGCGCGTGCCCTTTACGGCCGATAACCCGCTGACCATTACGGTGAAGCACCTCAATGAACCCTTGCCGGTTGACATGCTGCGTGCAGCGGGCGTCCCGGCTCCCATTGAACAGGTTATAGTCAAGATGACCGCGAAGCAGCCACAGGAGCGCTACCAGACAACAGAAGCGTTGATTGATGCGCTGACCGACGCGCTCGCGATAGCGCAAATCTCGATCCCCCAGCGCTGGCGGCCTGGCATGTCATCAGCCCTGCCGCAACTCGATTCTCCTGCGGCGAACAGGTCGCTTCCTTCGACTCCTGCTTCTGCCACGCCGCCTCAAGCAAGGGCTGGCACACCGCAGCCACAAGCTGTCACGATCTCGTGCTTTCGCTGTGGGGCAGCCAATCCCAGCACGCGGTTATACTGCACATCGTGCGGGTATGAACTGGCAGATAAGCGCGCGGCTGCTGATCGTTTCAAAGGGCCGAATGGGCGCCCGCTGCTGGCCCGCCTTACACTTCAGAATGGGCCGATGGGCGGCCGCTCCTACTTGTTCCACCAGGATGTCACGACTATAGGCAGGACCAGCGGCAATGACCTGGTTATTGCGGGACGCACGGTGTCGCGGCGTCATGCGCGCCTGTGGTTTGACAATGGGCGCTGGATTTTAGAAGACTTACAGAGTGCCAACGGCACGTTTGTCAATAATGCACGTATCTATTCACCGGTTGTTTTGAATGACGGTGATGTCATCAATTTCGGCGATGAAGTTGTGGTATTCAATACCACCTACTAATTTCAATCCCTTCAATCGGGTCGTGGAAGGACAATGCTCCTGTCGTCCTTGGAGGGAAAGTATACATACTCAACCCGAAAAGGTCAAGTGTATGTGCAATAGAAGGAAGGATAACCCATGAGTTCCATCAATCCCCTGGCACAACTTGCGCAACAAGTGCTGCTAGGAAGTGCTGTTAAACAGAATCACGCGCTTGAGCATGCCACAATTGTGTTGCTGAACAGGAAACATCCTGATGTGCGCCTGGCGGGCATCTCGTTCGCGGCAGGCTTTTTTGTGTTTGGGGATATTCCCACAGAGGAAGTGCTTCCTACAGCCCAGGAAGCGCTCAACCTGCTACGCACAACGCAGCCGGAACTGGCGCTCCACGAGCGCTGTGGCACAAACCTGGCCGTGTCAGGATTGCTGGCGGGCCTTTCGGCCATGGCAGTGGCGAGAATGCGCAAGCCCTACGGTACCCTCAATAACGTGATCCTGGCATCAACGGCTGCGCTCGTCCTGGCTCGCCCGCTGGGGTTGACCGTGCAGCGCTTCTTTACAACGCAGACGCCCAATGATTCGATGGTCATCGAAAAGGTAACGCCGATGACCATCCTGGGTGTGCCTGCCCATTTCGTAAGTACAGATAATCCAGAGGCAGCGGGCCTTTTCTCGTGAGCTAAGTAAGTGAATGAGAGGGAGGAAGGCGTTATGGAGCGAAACCAATTTCTCGTTGAGACCTCCTGGCTGGCCGAACATCTTGATGACTCAGAGCTGCGCATCGTCGATATGCGCGGCTATGTGAAGACCGTCGAGCACGGCGGTATACAGGAAGCGGAATATGTTGGCGCTCGCGACGAGTACGAGCAAGGGCATATTCCGGGGGCCATCTACATTGACTGGACCAGGGATATCGTTGATCCTGATGATCCTGTAGAAGCCCAGATTGCGCCTCCTGCTCGCTTCGCCGAAACCATGGGACGGGCAGGAATTGGAGATCAGCACCTGGTTGTGGCGTATGATGCCCACCCGGCTTCGCAATTTGCCACGCGACTGTGGTGGGCGCTCAAATACTATGGGCATAAGCGGGTTGCGGTGCTGAATGGCGGTTACCCCAAATGGCTACGAGAAAACCGCCCTGTGGATAAGACAATACCATCCTATCCGCCTGCCACGTTTACACCGGTTGTGCAGCCGGAGCTGCGCGCCACCGCAGAGGATGTGCTGGCCGCTCTCGGCAAGCAGGGGGTGAAGGTCATCGATGCGCGCGATCGCGGGCAATATACAGGGGAGATAGCACGAGGGCATGGACGCCGCGGGCGTATTCCCGGAGCGATTAATGTTCCCAGGGAAGAACTGATCGATCCCGCGACCGGCACATTCCGCAGCAATGATGAACTGGCTCGCACATTTGCCGGCGCCGGTGTGACACCCCAGGAACATGTGATCGCGTATTGCAATGGAGGCGTCGCGGCCACTACTGTTCTCTTCAGCCTGGCTATGCTAGGCTACCCGCAACTCACGAACTACGACGGGTCGTGGAACGAGTGGGGCAAGCGCCAGGATTTGCCTGTGGAAGTCTCATCAGATGGACGACCATAGAGTGCCACAAGACCAGGAAGAGATTATAGACCTGCCCGCAATCATGCAGGCCTTTGGGGTGAGCGAGTGGAATGTGCTGGGATCAGTAGAAGCGCTCCCGCCTGAAACATTGCAGGTGAAGGTGGAGATTGAGGGGGAGCGCTATATCCTGCGCGAGCGGCCAGAAGAAATGATCGAGGAGGATCCCGCTCATCGCTATGCCTTCCGGGCCTTTTTGCAGCGCGAGGGCATCCCGATTCCCCCGTTATGGCTGGGGCCACAGGGAGAGCCTGCGGTGGCTGTAGGCGATACGCACTTTGAGTTAGAGCGCGAGCCGGCAGGAGAGCGATTCAGTACGAGCGATCCGCGCAGTCTGGCATGGGTACGCTCGGCGGGAGCAATGCTGGCGCGTATACACCAGGCATCGCGACGCTTTGCCGGGCCTGTGCATCGCTGGCCAGCGGAAGCGCATATAGGAGCGGTCGTGCAGGGCTACTTGAACCTGGCACGCAGCAAGGCCGAGACCGGCCAGATAGCTGCCGTGTCAGCCGCGCTTACGCACTGGTGCGAGCAGTGGGAAGCGGTGCTGCCACAGGCAATGGTGGCGATTGGCTCTGTACGCGGCTTACCGGAGTTCCATATTCATGGCGACTATCACACGCTCAATCTCCGTTTTGACTCGCACGATGTCACTGCTGTGCTCAACTGGGATGCTTCGCGCTGGGAAAAACGCATCATTGAACTAGCTTACGGCTCCTTTTACTTCAGCGCCCTGCAATGGCACCAGGACAGTACACAGACGCGCCCACTGGTCAAACGGGGACTCGACCCCGAAAGGCTGGGGCATTTTCTAGAAGGATACGGCTCGATCTATGCCCCTGTTCCCCACGAGGCATCAATCCTGGGAGATGCTTTGATACTGGTCTCGCCAATTGCTACCATGAATGGCCCGCTCGAAGACATATTTTACACTGAGACCGGGCCAGAGGAGTCGTTGATCGACGATGTGATGGAGCGGCTGGCGTGGGCAACTTCGCTCCCCGCCTGGTTGAGCCGGGTACGGCGCTCGCTGGGCGAGATGTGGGCATAAAAACAACTTTATTATAAACTCATCATCGTAGAAAGTCAACCATAGATATGACTTTCAAGAATTGGAGTGCCGGAGGATGGTGATGAGATCGCTCAAGACGCCGTAGGCTGTTTGCCTGACCGATGGCTCGTGCTCTATCAATGTGATGGTGCCCATGGCTTCCGTTTCGATTGAGATAATGCCTGCCAGGGCTTTAGCGGGGCGCAGGATGTCATCGCTGGCAAGGCGCTGGGGGCCTACTTCGGCAGTGAGTAACCCGTGGTTGCCATGTGCCCGGCTGACCAGGCGGATAGGTGTGCCTGCCAGGGCAGCGGCGCAAATCTCGTCAAGCGCGAGGTTGCGGATGCCCTCTCGTTCGACCATCGAGGGTGAGATTTCGCCTCCCAGCAGGGTATTGGCCAGGATAGTTGTCTTCATGGCGGCATCCCAGCCATCCAGGTCGTACCAGGGGTCGGCCTCGGCAACACCCAGGCGCTGGGCATGACGGATAGCTTCCTCCAGTGTATATCCCTGCTCGATCATGCTCAGGACAAGACTGCTGGTGGTGTTCAGGAGGGCGCGAAAGGATTGAATGCCGGCCTCTGGCAATGTAAATTCGGCAAGGTTGATGAGAGGAAGGCCATCCATGACAGTAGACTCGAAGCGAAGTTGCACGTGATGGTCTTGCGCCAGGGATTGCAGTTCAAATTGGGCATAAGCAATGGGGCCTTTATTGGCTGTGATGACATGCATGGCCGATTGGAGGGCATGGCGAATATAGGCGAGGGCAGGCTGGCCGTCGCGAGGGTTGAGCGTCGTTAGTTCGATGAGCAGGGATGCCCCTCTCATTTTCCCGGCATCAATGAAGGATTCAGCGCTTTTTAAATGGAGGCCGGCTTCTCTAAACGGGCGGAAAGGATCTTTTTCACGCGCCAGTGGGCTGGTATCGATTCCCTGCGGGTGGACGTAGTAGCCTTGAGTGCGCGTACCAATGCCGCTAATCAGCAGGTGAATCCCTAGCTCGCCGCCTATCCACTCACTGCGGGATGCCAGCAGTGGAAGCAAAGCCTGGGCAACGTGCCCGTATCCCAGGAGCAGCAGGCGAAATGGCGGGAGCAGCGCCGAAAGAGATGTTTCACTCATAGCTTGTCTGTCACCTATTACCTATTGCTGTACACTTGACCTTGCCAGGTTAAATGTGTTTTTCCCTCCAAGAGCGGCAGGAGCACTACCCTTCACAGCCCGCTTGAGGGATTGAAACTTATGTATCCCGTGATTGCCTGATGAGCGGCATGATGGGTCAGCAAGAACACCAGGAGCAGGAGTAAAACTGCTACGAAAATAATGAGCGCGACAAACATGATAAGAAGCACCGGGTGAATGGTAGAGCCTGCGCTCTTTGCTGGCTGGCTACCTGTCATTGATGATGACGCCGGAGATATGTGCGAGCTTGAAGGTGCCTGGGGTACAGGCGCCGGTCGCTGCTGTACCTGCTTTGCTGGAGCCGAGGCACTCCTGGCCTGGGAAGGCCCTGATGGTGGCACACGAGATTCAGCGATGGCAGGAGGAGAAGTGCGCGCGGAGGCCGGTGGCGTTGCCTGGGCCTGCGGTGCGATGGTAGTAGTTTCATCTTCTGTAATATCCCTTGCAGGAGCATGATACTGGGGCGCTACGTTGTTGGATTGGATGGCGGAAGGTTTGGAACCTGCAGAGGCATTGGCCTGAGGTGGGGTTACCGGTGAGCCGCAGCGAGGACAAAAGGAAGCTTGCGGGAGCAGGGGGGCATTACAGCGCGGGCAGGTAGCTGCTGGCGCCGGTTGCGCCTGTGTTCCTGGCTGGGAGACAGACGGGGAAGCAGGTGGATTTGAAGAGGTGGGAGGCTGGCCAGCGTTGTCCTTCGCCTCCTGGAGAGTTTCAAAGAGAAGCGGCAAGTCGGGCTGCGTACTATTGGGATCAAAGGCGCGCGGAGGCGGTGTAGATGGAACTGTGGAAGGCGGCAGGGCAAGCAGCACCTTTTGCAGATCATCTCTGAATTCAGCGGTGGATTGGTAGCGATCTTTTGGCTTCATGGCCATAGCCCGCTGGATAATGCGGTTGAGCTGATCGAGCAGGGCTGGAGGGAGCGTGCCAAGTTGAGCCAGGTGACGGATATGGCGCTGGCCGGCGCGGCCAGGCCTGGCGCCTCTAAACTGCTTTCCGGGCTGGTTGGGTGTCGTATCTTCCGGTGGATTATTCGCCAGTTGTTCTTGCAGCGAGGGCAGATCGGGAAGGCCTTGCTGGGCTGATTGAGAGCGCGTGGAGACATTAGGCGGCTCATGGGTGGTGAGGGCAAAGTAAAGGGTTGCACCTAACGCATAGACATCCGAGCGAGTATCGGTGCCGGATCCGCCCGGATATTGCTCCTGCGGGGCATAGCCTGGAGTCCCCTGGTGCCTGATGAAGAAAAGGGTACGAGCGCCATCCGCGGCTGCCTTGGCGTTGCCCAGGTCAACCAGGACCGCAGTGCCATCTGGCATGATGCGGATATTATCAGGCTTGATATCGCGGTGAATGACCGGCGGGCGCTGGCTATGCAGGAAGATGACAGCATCGCAGATCGAAAGCATCCAACCTAGAATGCGGGCAAGGGGAATGATCTCGTTGCGAGTGCGAGCGTCACGAATCAGATCGGTGAGATCTTTGCCCTCGATATAGCTAAGAACAACAAAGTAGCGTCCCCGCTCATTGAAGGCTTCCTGGAAGGCGGGAAGGTTAGGATGATGCAACTGGCTCAGGACATGAGCCTCGTGTTGTAATTGAGCCTGCCCACCTGCCCCCGAGACGAAATATTCTTTTACCGCGAACTGCTGGTTGGTATGGAGATCGACTGCCTGGTAGACATAGCCAAATCCTCCACTACCTAGTACGCGCTCGATGCGATAGCGCCCGTGCAGGATGGTGCCTGATGGGATGGTTTCCATCATCATACGAGGCGTCTCCTCCGCTTATTCTCTATGTTCAATATATGCGATACTGAAATACATTATCGGGCACAGGGGCAGCTTAAAGCAGTGATCCAGATCACAGCTAGAAGATGCAAACAGGCCAAGCGAAATTGATTTGGTTTGGTTGGCTCCCTGATTTTTTCCCACAGCCATTATACATTAGTGAGATTAAGCTTGTCATCAGTTCTGCTCATCAGTAATCCAGAAAGGGTAAGCGTCCCCGCGATACCCGCACATGATAGCCGCAAGGGCCTATCACTACCATATACGACTGGTGTTCTAGATTTGTTCACATGATGGGCTACATAAATAGAATGAATTGATGGTGTTCCGGGAATATTGTATGATGGGGGCAGTCTGCTTGCCGGAAAGGATATTTGCGATGCCTGCTTCTCCCACGGGGCTGGTTTTTGATGAGCGTTTCCTCGGTCATGATACTGGGGTAGAAACGACTGTGACTATGCGTACAGGCTCGTTTCACCTGGCACCTGAGCCTCATCCGTCTGCTTCCTTTATTACGCAGCGTATCAAACAATTTCTGGACGGTTCGGGCCTGACAGCTCAGATGCGGCCTGTTGCAGCTCGTGCTGCCAGTGAAGACGAGCTGGCTGCCTATCATACCCGCGCATATATTGCAGGGATACGCGCCATCACGGAAGGTGAACCCATGAAGGGAGAATGGGGTGAAGCTGACCTGGAAACCCCGCTGAGCCGGGGCTCTTATGAAGCAGCGCTTTACGCTGCTGGAGGCGCCATGAATGCTGTGAGTGCGGTTATGAATGGTGAGGTGCGCAATGTCTACGCGCTCTTGCGACCGCCTGGCCATCATGCCATGAGGAACCGGGCTATGGGATTCTGCATTTTTGGCAATGCTGTGATGGCTGCCTATCATGCCAGGAAGGCATATGGGCTGGAACGGGTTATGATTGTCGATTGGGATGTGCATCACGGCAACGGAACGCAGGATGCGTTCTATGGCGACCCATATGTGCTCTTTGTCTCACTGCATCAGGAGAACTGGTATCCGGGGCTTTCAGGAGAGCTGGAGCAGGTTGGTACAGGAGCCGGGGTGGGCTACACCGTCAACATTCCTCTTCCGGCGGGCACGGGCGATAAAGGGTATCGTGCTGCCTTCGAGCAGCTTGTCCTTCCTATTGGCATGCAGTTTCGCCCCGAGCTGATTATCATATCGGCTGGGCAGGACGCGAGCTGGTTAGATCCGCTGGCCCAGATGATGATGACTATGGCGGGCTTTCGCCAGATTTCAGCGTTGATGGTGGATCTGGCTGAAGAAGCCTGCGCTGGACGGCTGGTGATGCTCCAGGAGGGGGGCTATAGCGCTGCCTATGTGCCGTATTGTACAGCAGCGGTTGTCGAGCCGCTGCTGGGAGTTGATCTGGGCATTAGCGATCTCTATGCGGACTCCCCGGAACGGGAGCGCTGCATGACGATCTTCACAAAGGAAACACAGCGCGCTTTACGGAAAGCAAGAAGATGGCACAGGCAATGGTGGAAGCTGTGACTACTCCCCAGGAGTAAGCGCCGGGGCTTAGCTTTCCCTCTCAGACTCTCCCTTGTTTGCTAAAATCAGCCGCGATCCCGCACTCCCTGTGCGCCTTCCTGGGCAGCGCAATGGGCACAGCAGTAAAAAGTGCCGTTGACCTCTACGCCGTGACCAATGATCTTGCATCCACAGTGCTGGCAGGTAGGGGCGAGAGCCGAGATTGCGCATTCAAAACTATCGAATACATGCGACTTTCCGGCCATCACAACCTCAAAAGCCTTATCGTAGTCATTGCCGCAAACTTCACATCGCGCCATTTTTAGCACTCCCTTCTCAGGTTTCTCTGTTAGTATGTAATATCAAATCCTTTGAAAAAGTGATTCTCTGGGGGCGCCCCAGGCCCCGTCAGGGGGCTAGCCGCCCCCTGAACCCCCGCTCTTTTCGGTCACTATTCAACAGGATTTGATATAAGCTCTTTGCCATAGACAACACGATGCATGTCAGGGGAAAGTTTCCCTTGCGGCGGCTGCAGATGGTATGGAGCGGGAAGGCAAGCCCGGCGATGGGGGAAACGGGCGGGCGGCGCAAGCGCCCTCACCGCCCAGCACCGCCGCTCCCGCCCCTACGGGAACGATGCGCTTATCGGGCGGATCCATGCAAAAAGCTAGCCTTGTAAACCTGGTGTGTGCTGGGCAACAATCTTGAGCACCTGGCTACGGGTAAGCTTCCCTTCGCCACGCGCTAAGGCGTCTAAGGTAGCATAGGCCAGGGCGAGGGGAATGGTGCAGAAGTCCAGCACAGGGCCGGGGGGAAGAGCAGCGGTGTAGGCATCAGCCAGGGCGAGATTGCGACGTGCATAGGCATCCATGTCCTCTGCTTGCCAACCGGGCGGAAAGAAGTCCACCCCGCGTGTCATATCTACTGTATGGTTACGCAGGATATTGACAGCTTGCAGGCCACGCCCGAATCCCACAGCGTAAGTACGATTGGTTTGTGTTCCGTTATACCAGGCCCAGAGATCCGACAGGAGCAGGCCAACCGAGCCAGCCACGCTAAACGTGTAGCGATCCAGGTCTGCCTCAGTGCGGATCAGCCAGCCATTGTCTGCCCAGTGTGCCATGCGGTCCGCCATGGTTGCCGTGGCTTCCCATACGCGCGGAGCGATGGGTACAGGGGCGAGCAGTGCCCAGTCGTATATGCGCAGCGTTACCTCTGGCAGCTCCTCCTCGTAAGGAGCCAGCGCTGCCAAAAAGTCGCTGGCAGTAAAGTTCGTTTGCAGCGTGCGGCTGATGGCGTGTAGCAGCGTGGCCTTCGTGGGGTTAGCCAGCTTGGGATGATCTTCTATTTCGTCGATGGCGCGCAAGCATAAGTAGCCTGCCATAACTGCATCCTGCAGATCTCCGGCTGGTAAGCGGCTGATGGGGATGAAGAACGTCCGGCTGGTTTTTTCCAGCATGGCTAGCGCATCTTCACTCTTGCTCATCGTGTTAGCTCCTTCCACAAGCGAAAAAATAACAATAATTCCCTGTTTCCACAACACGTCTTGTGACACGTGTCACATGCCCGCCAGGGGGCAGGAGAGGAACAGCCTGGATTAATCAAGAGAGCCGCCAGAAACCCGCTACTCAGCAACTATGCTGCCTGAACCGGTCGCAGCTTTCAGTACACGTGCTGCTCGCAGCGCATACCGGGGGGCCGCGTGGCTAAGCCAGAACAACTCGCGCCACAGTGATGGTTGCAGCAGGGCCCTTGTGGGCTGCAGCCAGTCTGGGGAGATGCCATGTTCCGGGCTATCCAGTACGACCCGCACCGTCGCCACGCGCAGGTTTTGTCCTGCGAGCAGGCCGGTTTCCATGTCGGCAGCCACAAAGCCTCTCTGGAACCAGGCATGGCGATCGCTGCCTACAATAAGGGATTGGGCAGTCAGCAGCGACCCACTTACAGGTTGAAAGTGTAGCCTGCGCGCGGCAGCCAGCAGCGCCTGCACGAGAGCAGGATCGCACAGCATGATCCTGCCATCAGCAAGGCCGACTCGCTCAGGTATCAGGACAGTTCCCGGAGGGAGGCCGGGCGCGAGCGCACCTGCCAGGCCACACACGACCACGATGGAGCCCTGGCGTACACCTTTCCAGCGTGCTAATCGCATGCCAGCCCAACGAACACGAGCATGAGGAAGTATGCACCGCACTGCACAGTACTCAAGAAATGCCGGTGCCAGAATTTCCATGCTACACATTACCAGGTAACGATGAGGTACACGAGCTACGAATCAGATGATACCGAAAGAGGTTCCTCATCCTTGTTAACTGGCATAGCCGTTGTCGCGGTACCAGCGGACTGCCCGTTCCAGAGCTGCGGTTACGGACGTTGCTTCATAGCCAAGTTCAGATTGGGCCTTCGCAGAGCTGGCGTACATATAATGCCGAGCCATGCGCACGCCTTCGAGTGGGACCAGCGGGGCGGCCATACCGCTTGCCCCTGCGCGAAAGAGCTGGTAGCGCAGCTCGCCAGCCCAGCCGAGGGTAAGCGCCAACCCAAAAGGAATGCGAAAGGTTGGGGCGGGGCGACCACAAATCTGAGCCAGGCGTTCCCATAATTGTGATAGACTGAGATTCTCACCTCCTATCAGATAGCGCTCCCTGGGACGGCCATGTTGGAGCGCTAATACATGCGCCCTGGCGACATCCTCTACTGCCACGACGTTCAGGCCGCCGCTCAACGTGGCAAAGATGCGCCCGCGCATAAAGTCCACGATCATCTTTCCGGTGGGGGTTGGTTTCCAGTCTCCTGGGCCAACAGGCGCGGTCGGCAAGACAAGAACAACCGGCACTTGCGCCGCCAGAGCCACCCGCTCTTGCTGTATCTTTGATCGATGGTATGCGGAGGAATCATCCTCTACAGCCCGGTTATCCTCAGTTGCCGGGCGCTCCCCAGAGACTGGCCCCACGGTTGACGAGCTTGAGGTAACGACGGCGCGCTCAATGCCCGCCAGGCGTGCCGCTTCCAATACGCCGGCACAGCCCCGCACGTTGGTAGCGAACATCTTCTGACGCGCGCCTGGAGAAAAGGAGTAGAGAGCCGCTACATGCACGAGATAGCGGCAGCCCAGCATGTGTTGAACCAGGTCGCCGGGGCGGAGAATATCACCTTGCACAGCAGTACATCCCTCAAGCGAGGGCAATGGCCTGGAACCGGGTCGTACCAGAGCGCGCACGTGGTACTGAGCCGCCAGCAGGGCACGAAGCACGTGGCTACCCACGAATCCGTTGGCCCCGGTCAAGAAGACCGTCTCACCTGCTCCTGCCATTCGCTGTACCTGCTCAGTCATCAGCCTTGTACTACCGTCCTTCCCTTCCAGACTTACTCAAACCTACTCTATTGAAACCAGGCTCTCTACTTTTATTATGTTCCCATCCCTGCCAAACGCCACAGCGATCACGTTCACTCGCCTGCTGGCGGGATGCCTACGTTAATTGAAGAGAGATTGCAGGCTGCCACGCAGCACATCGGCGGTGGCACGTAGCGATTCGCGGGGGGACTTCATGGTAGCCGTTACTGCCGTAGGCTCATAGCCGCAATGCGCCATGCAGTTGGCGCAGCGAGGATCTTTGCCACGCCCATATTTCTCCCACTCGGTTGTCTCAACCAGCTCTTTATAGGAGCTCACGTAGCCATCGGCCATGAGATAACAGGGCCGCTGCCAACCCAGCACCGAATAGCTGGGGATACCCCAGGCGGTGCAGGCAAAATCAACCTTGCCCTCCAGGAAGTCCAGGTAGAGAGGAGAGTGGTTCAGGCGCCATTTCTTGCGCTTGCCATCTGCAAAGGCCTGGCGGAAGAGCTCGCGCGTGCGCTCGACGCCGAGGAAATGCTCCTGGTCCGGCGCCTTCTCGTAGGCGTAGCCTGGGGAGATCTGCATAGCATCTACCCGCACATCGTCGTTGAGGAAGTCGAGCACGGCGCGGATACTGTGTGCATCATCCTGCATGAAGAACGTGGTATTGGTGGTAACGCGGAATCCCCGGCGCTGGGCCTCTTTGATGGCTTCGATCGCCTTATCGAAAACACCGGTTCTGGCGACTGATTGGTCGTGGCGTTCTCTCAAGCCATCGATGTGGACTGACCAGGAAAAATAGGGGGACGGTTTGAACAGATCGAGCTTCTTGCGCATGAGAATGGCATTCGTGCAGAGATAGACGAAGCGCTTGCGTTCTACTAATGCTGCCACGATCTGATCGATCTCGCGGTGGATGAGCGGCTCACCGCCGGCGATGGAGACGATGGGTGCGCCGCATTCCTCAACTGCATCGATACATTGCTGAACGGAAAGTCGCCGCGCCAGGATATCGTCGGGGTGCTGTATCTTGCCGCAGCCGGCGCAGGCAAGGTTGCACTGGTAGAGTGGCTCCAACTGTAACACAAGTGGAAACTTCTCACGGCCCCTCAGCCGTTGCCAGATGATATACGACGCGACCCGAAGATTCTGGCGTAGAGTGATCGCCATGCTTGCTCTCCTCCCGTATAAACGATAAGCTGTACCTGGGTGATATAATTCCCCGTGTAGACTGCGTAACGGCACAAACTTATTTTATGACCAGGGTTTTTGGGTGCCCCCAAGAGTACCCAGAAGCATAAAAAAGATGCCGTTGCTTGCTATAATTAATTCAGAATGAGGAAAGGTGTATGTATATTTATCTTAACACATTCAACGAAGGAAAGCAACCGACCGTGAAGGATTTCACCAGGTATCGGGTGGGGGGAACGAGGACGATGGCACGCCTCACCCTCCCCTCGATGAGGCTGAAAGGGCTGGCGTATGGAACATACTAAGTTGAGCGAGGGGGAAGAGTCCCAGTTAAAGCAAACGCTGGATCGAGCAGTGCAATGGCTGTTGGAGCATCAAGATGCTGAGGGCTGGTGGTGTGGCGAGCTGGAGACGAATGTGACTATGACGGCAGAGCACGTCCTGCTGCTGCGCTTTCTGGACCTGAGCCTGGATCGGATCAGGAACGGAGCTATACGACACATCCTGAATAACCAGCGAGATGATGGCTCATGGACGCTCTACTTCGGCGCACCGGCAGATCTGAGCACTACGATCGAAGCCTATGTGGCGCTCAAGGTGCTCGGCGTTGATCCCAGCAGCGAGCCAATGCAGCGAGCGCTGAAGGTGATCCACCAGCAAGGGGGAGTAGCGAGGGCCAGGGTCTTTACCAAAATCTGGCTGGCGCTCTTCGGCCAGTACCCCTGGTCTGGCATTCCGAGTATGCCGCCGGAGCTGGTCTACCTGCCGCCCTGGATGCCGTTGAACCTCTACGACTTTGCCTGCTGGGCGCGTGGGACTATCGCCCCACTGCTGGTTGTCATCTCGCGCCGTCCGGTCAAATCGCTGGGCTGTAGTGTGCCGGAGCTGGTTGTTCCGGGAACAGAGCGCTTGCTCACCAGGGTTCCAGGGTCGGGATTTTTCTGGTGGACTGATAAGTTCCTCAAGCTCTATGATGCTCTGCCGTGGCATCCCGGCCGGGCACGTGCACGGCGCCGGCTGGTCGATTGGATCGTAGAACGGCAGGAGGCCGATGGAAGCTGGGGTGGTATCCAGCCGCCCTGGGTATACTCGCTGATCGCTCTGTACCTGGAAGGCATGGGCACCGATCATCCGGTCATGCGCCGGGGCATCGAGGGGCATGAGGTCTTCTCGCTGGAGGACGAAAGCGGATGGCGGTTTCAAGCCTGTATGTCTCCGGTCTGGGATACTGCCTGGGCACTGTTAGCCTTGCGCCGCGCCGGTTTGGGCCTTGACCATCCAGGCGTGCAACGCGCAGTTCAATGGATCTTGCAAGAGCAGATCTCCACAGGCGGCGACTGGCAGGTGCGGTGCGGCAAGGTGCCATGTGGTGGCTGGGCCTTTGAATTTGAGAATGACATCTACCCAGATATCGACGACACGGCGGTCGTCGTCCTGGCGCTGCTCGAAGCTGGGGAAGAGGCAGCCGTGCGGGCCGCGGTGGATCGAGCTGTGCAGTGGGTGCTGGTCATGCAGTCGAGCAATGGGGCCTGGGGAGCATTCGATAAGGACAATACGCGAGCAATCGTCTACCGCCTGCCATTCGCCGATTTTGGAGCGATGTTGGACCCGCCCACTGAAGATGTGACAGCTCATGTGCTGGAGATGCTGGCGCACGTAAATGCGCCGGACAAGGAGCGGGTCATCCAGGCGGCGCTCAAGTACCTGCGGGAGACACAGCGACCAGACGGTTCCTGGTTCGGTCGCTGGGGTGTCAATTACATCTACGGAACGTGGTGCGTCATCTCAGCGCTCACTGCGCTGCGCGACAGCGGGTATGCCGTGCAGGATATGATTGATAAAGGGTGTGCCTGGTTGCTCGATCATCAGAATGCTGATGGCGGCTGGGGCGAGACCTGTTATTCCTACGAGGACGACTCCTTTGCAGGAATTGGGCAGAGCACGCCGTCGCAAACGGCATGGGCCGTGTTATCCCTACAGTTAGCGGGGCTGGGCCAGCATGATGCCTGCCTGCGCGGTTTGACGTATCTTCGTGAGACCCAGGTCGATGGCACGTGGGAAGAGCGAGAATACACGGGCACGGGCTTCCCGCGCGATTTCTACATCAATTATCACCTCTACCGGCACGTGTTCCCCACGCTGGCCCTGGCGGGGGCTTGCAAATCTTAACCATAAAGTGGTACTTTCCTACCAGCATAAGAGCGATCCATGCAAATACATGCGTTACTGTATCGTACAATCGCAGGTGTACGAGGGTGTGTTACGATGTTTCAAATTCGCCCACTATTTTTGCTGGCAAGAGGGAAGATGTGTTCCAGATGAGCAACAGGATCGCGCCAATAACTGGCAGGCTATATACAGTTGACTACGCAGATATCGTCATTATAGGCAATGGCATTGCGGGACTGACAGCCGCGATAGAGGCCCGGCGCCTTGCTCCTGATCGCAGCATTGTCATGATTACCGAGCAGTGCCATCCAACGATCAACACACCGGCTCTCAAACAGTTTGCCATGGGAAAGCTGGCGCAGGAGCAACTTCTGGCCTACCCGGCGGGAACCGAGCGCAGGCAGCATATTCGCATTGTCAATGCGCGAGTAGAGGGGATCAATGCTGAGGACAAGTATCTTTACCTGCCGGGTGGATATAGTTTTGGCTATGGTTCGCTGCTGATTGCAACAGGCAGCGCTCCTAATGGATTGCCGGAGGATCTGCCGGGACGAGATTTTGATGGAGTGCTGACACTTCATCGCCTGCACGATTACTTAAACCTGCGCAGGCGGCTGCACGAGGTAAAATCGGCCGTCGTCATTGGGAGCGGAGCGCATGCTATTGAAACAGCAATGGCCTTATTGCAATGGGGGATCGAAGTCTACTGGCTGATGCGGGGTGAAATTTTCCTCTCCAGGATGCTTGATCGACCGGCATCGCAAATGGTGCTGGAGCACGCGCGCAATGCCGGGGTGAAGATTTACACCAATACCGAGGCCGTTGGTATTGTGGGCAGAGTAGGTTCGGTGATCGGCGTGGTCACCAACCAGCACCAGTTGATTCCCTGCCAGCTTGTACTCGCCTGTACCGGAACGAAGCCGGTAACGACTCTGGCAGAGCGCTGCACGCTTCCGATTGCGCACCGGGAAGGCATTCTGGTGGACGAGCAGTTTCGTACCAGTGTCAAAGATATCTATGCTGCCGGGGATGTTGCGGCATGGAAGAATCCCCAGACGGGGCGCTATGAAACGCACGGGCAATGGTATGCTGCTGTCCAGCAGGGAAGAATTGCCGCTGCCGCCATGACCGGCCATTATGACCCGGCGCAGCACTCCCTGGGCGTTTCCTGGCATGCGACCCATTTAGGGGAGCTATGCATGCTCACAGTAGGAAGCCCGCTCTCGGCGATGAAGGGCGCTGTCGTACTGGCAGAGCATGGCAAGAAAAGGTATTGCCGCATGATTGCCATTGGCGGCAAGCTGCTTGGCTACCTCTGGCTTGGGGCTGTCCAGCCCGATAGCCTCGCCATTAAACGTTTGATCGATGAGGGACATCCCATTCAAGGGGTACAAGAGGCTCTCTTGAAGGGGAAGTTTGATGCGCGTAAATACTTCTCGCGCCGCAAGACATACACGCTCAAAGAGATAATCACGTCAGGGAAATTGCCTGCCATAATTTCTCGAACCGGGTTTGAGCTGCAAGGCCAGTTCAGAGCTGCTTCATTGCCTGTCAGCGGCGATATGGAGGCGGTGCCAGGGAAGGCTGGAAGGAGAGAGACCGAACCCCTGCGAGCGCGAGCATGGATTTACGATCAACCAACCATTCATGTCTGGCAGGAAGAGGCAAAGCTTGTCACGGGTGAGTTAGCGACATCAGAAGAGCATGTGCCGGAAGAAAGGATTGTCGATTCTATCCTGGTTCCTCTTCCATCTCGTGCTGTCTCGCGCAGTTTGTGGTCGTACAGCGAAGAGGTTCCGGCAGTGAAAACTGCGAGGTGAAGTGAAGTAAGGGATAAGAGATGTTGAAATCCGTACAGTTGCATAAGACAGGCCCACAGGTAGCACAGGAAATTCACGCATGTATTGGCTGCAATGAATGCCTTTTAGCGTGTCCTGCCCTGGCCGAGCCTATCACTATCGATATCCTCAACCAGCAGACACTTTCAGGCCCGATTTCCGCCCCGGTTGCCCGCTTTGCGCGAGCGTGCTATCAATGTGGAGCTTGCGTGGCTCCTTGCCCGGTGGGATTGCATCGTGATGCGATGATGATGTGGCTGAAGGTGCGCCTGATGCGGCTGGAGAGAATGAAGGGAGAGAGCGAATACAGCTATGAGGTACTCTAATGTATACCACGATCTCCCACAAACAAGCGCGGGGCGAGCAGGGCATGGAGAAAGAGGCTATCCCTGGCTTTTTTTTCATGCCAGCAGGTCCTGGATCGCTGGTTTCATGGTGGCGCTCGGCCTGATTGGAGTGGGAACGCTCTCCTATATCTGGTACAACCATCCCGGAAACGATACCTCACCTGGTGGGCTGATGGGGCTGGTGTACGCTTTCGCCGGAACGTTTTTTTTCATCCTGGCTGCTCTCGCCTACACGGTGCGCCGCCATTCGCGAAAACGGGCAACAGGACAGCTCAATGCGGCATTGAACTGGCACATGTTCTTTGCTCTCATTGGGGTGGCTGTGCTCTTTATGCATTCCTTTGGGCATTTTGCGGCGATCTCTGGGACGTATGCCCTGCTTGGGCTGGTTGCGCTATCGCTGAGCGGGATCATTGGGCGCATGCTGGATCGTGTCTTGCCGCGTTTGATGGCAGCCGAGGTGGATAAAGTGCTGACTGCCCAGGGAGACGATCGCATTGAACACGTTTCGGAAAAGCTCCAGGCGGTTGTTGTGCAGAACGCGCAGCCGGTACCAGCGCCTATTTCCCCTGACATGCAGCCCTACAAGGCATTATTGCCGGGCGTTCCCTGGGACCTGGCGTATATTTCCCTGGGACCTACACAGCAAGAGCTAGATCGCGAGGCCCCCCGCTACCGCTTCATTCCCGATAAGAAGAGCGTTTTTTCTCGCCTGGATGTGGTGATGCCGGAAGCAAATGAGCATCTTGCCGAGCTAGAGGAGATGCGGCGGGCGATGCAACGGGAGCAGTTGTACCGCTATGTGCTCAGGTACTGGCGCGTCCTGCATGTCTTCCTGGCTTTCGTAACCCTCGGGCTGGTGATCTGGCATATTGTGTTTGCCACGACGCTGCTGCTGACAGGCGCGGTTCATTAAGAGCCTGACTCCCAAACCTGACCCTCACAAGAAGGACACCCGCAATGGGTGTCCCTACCCTAGGGTAGGGACAGGGCTTCGCCACGTCGTGGCCACCCCTGTCCTGGTTCTACTCACCTGAGCGGCAAGGTAGCTTTGTGGGGGCCAGGGTTCTACATGTCTCTTCACTCGCGGCTGTTATTTCCCGCTTCTCCCTGGTCAGTGGTCACCTCATTGGCTGCACCCACCAGCAGTGGACCGGTTGGGGTCACCGATGCTGCCGCTTCCACCCCCGCGACTGCGCTCACTTTGGGGGCGGCTCGCGCAGGCAAGAACGCCAGAGTCAGCAGCATCCCTGTTGTGGCAATGCCAGCAGCCACCACGAGCGAGATGTCCATGCCGTGGACGAAGGCTGTACGCACCGAGGCGAGCAACAGCGCCGAGTCAAGTCGCTGGGCTACTGCCAGCCCTCCGAATAGGCTGGCTTTGACCACAGTTGCAATTGATGGTGGAAGCCCCGCAAGATTCAACTGCGCCTGGTAGGCCGAGCTGAGCACGCTTCCCAGGATGGCCGCCCCGAATGGCGCTCCCGTCTTCTGGAGAGCTTGCATTACTGCCGATCCTACCCCGCTGCGCTCCTGCGAAAGTTCGGAGAGCGCCGCAGAGGCCGCGGTGGCCATAGTGAGTCCCATGCCAGCGCCGACAAGGGCCATCCATATCGCGATAAAACCACTGCTGGTTGCCACACCGGTCGTGGCTCCTAGGAGCAATCCGCCAGCCAGGAGGGCGAATCCGAGCGCAACGGTAAGCTTCGCTCCCACAAGACGCGCGATGCGGTCCGCCGGCACGGCTCCCACCACCAGCCCACCGATCAGCGGCAAGAGCCTTACGCCGGAATCCATAGCATCCGTCCCCAGCACTCCCTGGAAGTACTGCGGCATGGTGAACAGCACACCGATCATGGCGAGGCCCGCTGTGGCCGCCAGGATCACGCCCCAGGTGAAGGAGGCCGAGCGGAAGAGCGCCAGGTCTACCAGCGGCTGCCCGCCCGGACGACGGCCAAGCCAGCTCTCCCAGAGGAAGAAGCCAACCAGCACCGCCAGACCTGCAATCACCGGAACCAGGGCGCTGGCATCACCCCAGCCGTTCTGGCCTGCCTCGATCAGCCCATAGGTCACCCCGACCAGCCCGGCGGTCGAGGTGATGATCCCAACCGGATCCAACCTGGGGCGCACTGTGGCGCGCGACTCCGGCACGAGCGCGAAGGCGGCGAGCAGCCCTAGCAGGGCAACCGGCACGTTCATCAAGAACACCCAACCCCACCAGTAGTGCGTTAGCAGCCAGCCACCCAGGATCGGGCCGATGGGCAACGCCAGGAAGTTGGCAGCAGCCCAGATGCCCACCGCTCGCGGCCGCTCTTCCTCAGTGAAGAGTACCGTCAACGCCGACAGAACCATCACGATAATGCCTGCCCCGGCCAGCCCGAGCACTACCCGTGCCACAATGAAGGCGCTTGCCGAGGGCGCATAGGCGCAAGCCGCCGAACCGGCACCAAACAAGGCCAGGGCAACAAGCATTACCTTTTTGCGGCCATAGCGGTCGCCAAGCAGGCCCGCCGGTAGCATCATTGCCGCGAGGACCAGCAGGTAGCCGGAGGTGAACCATTGGAGGTCCGACTCCGTAGCATGCAGCGCCGTAGCCAGCGTGGGCAGGGCTACACTGAGGACTGTGCTATCCAGGCCGGCTGCCAGCACGGCCAACGTGAGCGCACCGAGCGCCCACCATTTGCGATTTCCGAGTTTTGTCATGACACTAACCTCTCTTTAAACTAACTGTTAAACTAACTGATTGTTTTACTAACCAACTACTTAGTTTATAAGAAACAAGAAAACCTGGATCGATCGCTTTACAGGGTAGAGTGTTTGAGTGAATGAAAAGCGAGGGCAAGCGCAAGGCTCCCACAACGCAACCACGCCTCTCCTTGCCCCTACAGGCTACGACCCGTTCCTGATTACCCCATTTGATTCGCTCTGTTCTTAGAGCATGGAAAAATTATCCGTCGCTCTTTGAATCTACCATTATCCCATGAACGACAAAGCCAACGAGCCATTCCCGCGCTTGTGCAAGCGCTGCTGGTGAGGATAGATTCTCGCCTGTGAGAACCATCTGGTACAGAGGAATGGAGGTGAGATAGGACCAGCACACCTGCTCGGCCATAGTAAGCTGGATGATGGGATCAAAATCCGATCGCAGTAGTCCAGCTCTGCGGGCCTTGTTAAAGAGTGTCCTGAACCGCTCAGCATCTTCGGTATCAGATTGGGACAGAAATTTTGCAAGGGTTTGCCAGCCCTCGGCCTGTTCCCAGATGATAATGCGCAAGAGGCGCGGATGAGCAAGCAGGTAATCAAACAGCCTCCCAATAAGCGTTTCGAGGAAGGTCCTGAAGCGGTACGCGTCGGAGGCAATCGTTTCATCTTCGAGAAATGGGGCGAGGACATGCATCTCGAACTCGGTTATTTCCCTGTCGGCGCGCCTGATTACCGCCTCATAGAGGCCGAGCTTGTCGCCAAAGTACTGGAAGAGCAGGCTTTTGTTATAGCCCGCTTTTTCCGCAATGGCATCAACGCGAGCGCCATCAAACCCATGTTCCGCGAAGACCTGTTCTGCAGCGTTGAGAATGGCCTCTCGCGCGCCTTCCGCATCATGAACTCGTCCTCGTCTACGTTCAGGCTCATCCATGAGTATCTATCTCTCCTTTTTCTTCTAACTAATTGGATAGTTAACTATCTGGTTAGATAATAACAGGAAAAGATGAAGATGTCAAGAGGTAATTGGTAATTTCCCCGAAGGTTCAGAAAGTTTTAACACGAGAGTTCGGAAATTTACGCCAAGGTTCGGAAATTGCTCCGGTTAAGCTCTCCATTGATATGAGATGATGATCCTCTCATCTAGCTTCTTGCCTCATTTTTCGGTATAATTCTGAAAGGAACTCACCCGTATCCTTCGTGTTCTTTGCCTTTCAAGGCAAAGTCGGGAGCTTTTCTTCTGGAAGAGGAAACAAAGTTTCCGGTTGTTGCAGGGAGTGAGCGCTTTCATGGATACACCACCCTCTGGTTCAGAGCGAGTTGGAACGCCAGGATTGGATGTGTTTAGGATTGCAGGTGCATCCATCTCAGGCTTCCTCCATAGCTGGAAGACGGGCGACCAGCGCCGCGTTCGCATGCCATATACAACCACCTTAGAGGCCCGCTTAGCCCTGTTTTGCGAATACCATCCACATGTGCGCTCGTATCAGCGTGGTGATATGAGTCCTGCTTTCGCTAGCGCCTACAACATTCATGCGCCGCTGGGCACGCCTTACCGTATTTCCTACACGTATGAGGGAAAGGCCCATGACTACCTCCCTGATTTTGTGGGGACACTTTGCGATGGGGGATTGCTCATCGCAGAGGCTGGGAAAGAGGACGAGAAGAGCCAGGGACAAGCCCTAGCCAAAGCAGAGGCAGCGCGGCGACTGGCTCAGCTCAAACGAGGAGTCTATTGGATCGGGACAGATCAGAACCTTTCTGAGCGTCGCTATCAGAATCTGTTGCGCCTTCAAGCGAGCCGCCAGCCCTTTAGGACCTATGAAGAAATCGCGGCAGCCTTGTTAAAACAGTGGCCCTGGGGGGATTTCCGTACCATTCATGAACTGGTCCAACTCTTTGGGCGCCATTGGTCAAGGCCGGAAGTCGAGGCAGCAGCCTGGAAACTGATTGGAGATGCCGCAGCAGCGGGACGATTACTCGTTGATCTCACCGAAGTTGATCTGGAACTGGATACTCCCCTCGCGCTCCTCAGCCCTGAAGCTCCTCCCATTCTCCCCGATCCTCTCCCATCTGAGCTGCTGGAGACGACGGGAAACCATGAGGCAGAACTCCCTTTCTCCAGCGAAGAAGAGGCTGTTGTCCTCTCATCCCACGGGGCCATTCCCGGCCCTACCTTTGATGCATCCGTCTTAGAAACGGCTGAGCAACAGGCGCATTTTCATCGCAATCTCACTGCGGTGATGGCCGTTTTGGAAGGAAAGACCCTCCAGACTGTCGCTGAGCAATTTGCGATGAGTGTCTCTACGCTCGGGCGGCTTGTCCAACGGGCCAAAGAATTCGGGCAAATTGCGTGTGTCCCTTACGGAACCTACCACCGTGATCGCACCTTACGCCCAGAATTTCAACAGTTGATTCGCAAACTCTACACGCATCCGATGCGGCCTACGGTCATGGCGGTCTATGAAGATGTCCGCTTGAAACGTCTGGCAGAAAATTTGAGCGAGCGTGAGGGAAAACCGGTTCAGCCTCCAACCTATCGGCAGGTCTGGTCTTTTCTCCAGGAGATCTCACAGGAAGCAAAAGTGGCTGAGGCCCGTTCGGGGCTCAAACATCCGCCCCATGAACGGATGTCGTCGCGATCGTTCGTACTCTCGATCTCTTCGCCGGGCCTCATCTGCCAGGTTGATGAGCACACCTTTGACCAACTCATTGTTGCTTCAGATGGAACAGAGCTTACGCACCGTGTTCATGCCGCCGTCCTCATTTGTGTCAAAACGGCGGCCATTCTCGGTGCGGTTTTAGCGCCTGACAGTCTGAAAGAGGAAGACTACATGCGCCTGGTGAAACAGACCCTCGAGCCAAAAGATCGTTTGACCGTCCTGTACGAGTGCAAGCATCCGTGGCCCTGCTTTGGCAAACCGGCGGTCATCTTTCACGATCGAGGCAAGATTTTTACGTCTGAACGAGCAACCCAGGTGTTAGTAGACCGCCTTGGTATTACCACCCAACAGGCTCCACCCTACGCGCCATCCGCCAAAGGGACCGTGGAAGCCCTCTTTACCTGGATCACCCGCAAGTTTTCCCATCGTCTCCCTGGAACAACGAAGGCAACCCCAAAGGATCGCGGAACATACGACAGTGGGCGTGAGGCAGAAAAAGCAGGGATCACGTTTGATGTCCTGGAGAAACTATTCATTCAGGCCATTGTCGATGGGTATATGCAAGAACGGGACCCACTTCGACGACAAACCAGGATTGCCCTGTGGGAGGCTGCTGTTCAGGAGAAGGGCCTTCCTCGCTGGATGGGATCGCAGGATGACCTGAAACTGTTGCTGATGAAAGCAGTCAATCGCAGGAATCGCCCGACGGGACGGTATGCTATCAAGCGTGACTCACTTTCTTTTCTCGGGCGACGCTATGTGAGTCCAGGACTGCTGAATCGTCTGCGTGGCCAAGAAATTGATATCTATTACGATCGGCGTGATATTACCGTCATTTATCTCGTTTTGAATGGGGAATTGGTTGGCGAAGCGTTCTGTACTGAGTTGATGGGGAAGCGGGTGAGTATCTGGGAAGCAGATGCCCTCCGGCGAGCTGACGCCAAGGGAGCGAAGAAAGCCTCAGCCGAGAGCCTGGAAAATCGCCAGCGTATCCAGGAAGAGGCGCTGTCGGGGCGCAAGCTGCTCTCGCTCGAAACCAAGCGACTTGAACGAGCGCGCCAATTCGATCAACAACGGCAGGAGATTCATCCTTCTCACGTTCAAGCCACGCTCCAGGCGCTGAAAGGCCAACCAGTTCCCTCTCCTTCTTCTCCGCCCTCCTCTGGACTTCTTCCTCCTGCAGTGCCTGAAGACGATCCTCCGGACACGGAAATTCAGCGCCTGGTGGTCCGAAAATGGAGGAGAGATGATGAGTGATCCCGAATGCTCGCGGCGTCCCCCCTTTGTCCTAAACCGAGATTTTCTCGTCACGCCCTTTGAGCGGCGTTTCCAGGGATGGTTAAGGCACGCCTGGCAGAATCGGAGCTGGCATGTGATCGCAGCCGTTCCTGGAAGCGGGAAATCCTTCGGCATCCATGACCTGGCGCTTCACGCTGGTGCTTACAAGGAGGCGACAGGGGTCACCCGGCTCCCTGTACTGGCCGTTCGCGCTCCCAAGAACGAAGCGCGGGAACAGGGTTTAATTAGTGCCCTGGCGTCAGCATTCGGCGTTCTTCCCGGCATGTCTGCAGCTTTCCGCCGGATCTGGCTGGTGAAAATGATGGCTTCGGCACAAGTAGAATGCCTCATCATTGATGATGCCCAGGATTTGAACCTGCGTCACCTCGCTTTTCTCAAAGAATTGACGGACAATCTGGCAGCTCCCCCGTATCAACGGCCTCTGGGCCTCTGTTTGGTTGCCGCCCATGGAAAAAATGAGGTGCCCTTTCGAGAGACATTTGCTGGCCCTGAAATCCTCTGGCAGCAATTTCATTGGCGCCTGGATGCAGAAAACCGCTATATCATTGTGCCAGGCCATACCGAAGCGGAGGTGCGCTCGATCCTGGCAACGTTTGAGGATCTGTACCGCGAGCAACTTCCTGACCTCCATTTGTCTCGTTGGACCAAGTCAATTTTTACCTGGCTGACCAATCCGATTCTCGATCCTGATGCGACGGGACGCGTGACCATGCATCACCTGACGAAACTGGTGACGATTGCCTTGCGCCGCGCCTATGAACGAGGGGCAACGGATGTCGATGCAGTGCTTCTGGGAGAAGTTGCCGATCTCCTGATCCTTCGGCGCGACGAGATTACCATCAGTGATGATGTTCCTCTGAGGCAAGAACCTCCAGAACAGGGAGTGGGGTAGTGAACGTCATTGCTTTCGGTGATCCTCACTGGCAAGCCACTTTTCCTCGTCGGATCACTCCGCTGTATGAGGAATGGTTTGCTGGGCTCTTGCTTCGCTGCGACGAGGTCAATCATTGGGCAAGCGGGACAACCTGGAATTACCTCAAGCAGGTTGGTGGGCCGGTGAGATCACCCATTCTTCCTTATCTGAGCGTGCCCACTCATCAGCAAGTTGAGTTCATCGCGGAGTTACTGGCTCTTCCTCCACAAGATATTCGTCATACAACGTACTTACCAGAACTGACTCGTTACTATGGTCTGCTTCACCCGCTTCCAGGGGATTTGAGGCCATCTTTGACGTTTCGTGTGTGTCCAGCCTGTCTTGCCAAGGATCGCTTTCTCAAACGGACCCTGGCCTTGCTCTATGTGCTGTATTGTCCCTGGCATGAAGTGACCTTAGTTTCGACCTGTCAATGTGGAGCTCCTCTCCGTCTTTTCGACCCGGAGGCGAGGCCCTTTACCTGTCGTGTTTGTGGAAGAGATTGGGCCGAACTCCCCAGCGTTTCTCCCTCCCCAGAGCGCATTGCGGTGACCCGTCAAATTCTCTCCTGTTATGAGTACTTTTACTATCGTGGCAATCCGCCTCTCATGAAAAGAGCCTTGCACGCGGTTGTGAACGCATGGCAAGACGAGATTATCCGAGAGCGGAAGTTCCCTCCCAGGCGGAGTGGCGATCAAAAAAATACCTATCCACGCCTAGCGTCAAATCACGTCCCTTCCCTTGGGCTCCTTGTCCTCAATCTCGTCAAATACCGTATCTTTTACAACCCAAAAGTTGTGTATTGGGGGAAGGAAGACTGGGAGTGAGAGAAAGAGCAGAAGGACACGCATCGCTGGGAGAAAGGATCTTCCTGAAAGAACCTTCCTGGAACTCGATATTCCCTCATCGTGTCAAGCCCCTCCAGGATGAATGGCTGTCTGGCCTGCTTCTCCGCTGTGACGAGACGAATCACTGGCCAAGCGGAACAACCAGTGCTTACCTCCTCCGCAATAGTACATACAACGCTTCACAGTCTACCTATCATACCCTCATACCGCCATTGTGGCTGCTTGAAGAACTGTCAGAGCTCCTTGCGGTTCCGCTCCAACTTCTGCACGCCACAACATACCTGCCTGAATTGACACACATTTACCACCTCTCGAAGTTGCCGCCTTCAATGCTCTTGAACTCCTCCTATTTCTTTCATTTTTGCCCTGAGTGTACTCGTAATCGCATGCTCAGGCGTGTGCTCATGCTCGCTCATATCACCTGTTGTTCGCTTCACAGCGTAGCGCTCTGCCAACAGTGCCCTTGCGGGACACCCCAGCGGCTCTTCTGCCGACAGGCACAACCTTTTACCTGCTACCACTGCGGTCTGGATTGGGCGCACTTCCCTCGGTGTTCAGTTTCTCCAAAAGAGATTTTGTTGAGTAACAAGCTGCTGAAGTGGTATGAGGTCTTTTTCGCCCAAGGAACACCGGCTCTGTTCTTCTCTGCTTTGAAGCTCATTCGCAGCAGGTTTCCTGAAAAAGGAGCTGGAGGTGTACGGCTTCTTGATGGGAAGATGAGATTCGTGCTCCCAGATGATCGTGGCCAGATCTCCCTTGGCCATTTGGTGGACTGGCTGGTAAGCTTAGATCTTTCGCCACAAGATCTTCCGCTTTTTCGTGAAAAGAAAGAATATTTTGATTAGCGTTTTGTGCTTTTGAGATACGGAAGGTATTTTATATGACTTTGCGCCAGCGATCGCAACAACAGAAAACGGATTTTGAGAGACGGCATATTGAGTTGACGGCTTCCTTTGCTATGTCTCCCACAGATGCCCCTCGCTTTGAGCTATTTTCTGGCGTTCATCCACTAGAGCAGAGGCATCTTTCAGAAGAGGAAGAACAATATCCTCTCTTTCTTCTTCGCTCAGTTCGACGAGGAGATTTGCTTTCGTTGCCATACCCAAATCCGATGGAGCAATTGGCCTTGCTGTGGCTCAAGCATTTTCCCGAAATTGATGATCTGTTCTCTCAATACAAAGAGTGGTCTGATTTTGAGGAGGCCCTGACCAGAGAAGTCCTCCGGCGAATAGACGTGCTAAATCTTGCATATGCTTTTTATCCATGTCCTTCTTCTAGTCAGTTTGAACAGTATCCACAGGTCAGAGCCATGCAAGCAAAACTTCAAGACACAATGGAAGAAAGAATATCTAGTGACAGTAGATCAAAGGGAAAAATCGTCTGGACATTACCTTTCCCGATCCTTGGTTCATTTGGCCAAGAAGTAGAACTGCGAGCAGGCCTTTCATCTCGACTAAAAGCTCGTTTATCCTTGAACAACCACATACCGGGTCTGTTGTGTAACTACTTGCTGCATCGTGGCATACCTATGGAGCGTGCTTTAGATCCCCACCAATTTGAAGATCTTATCGGCTTGGTGTTCCAAGAAGAAGGGTGGAAAGTCAAGAGAATGCCGAAAACGCATGATGGGGGAAAAGATATTGTTGCAAGCAAATGGGTGAATGGACAACTGGTTACTACATATGTACAAGTGAAAAGAAATGCCCAGCGTAGGCGGGTAACCTTGGGTGATGTGAAGGAATTTATCGCTACACTAGCAGCGGATGGTCTTAATCAAGGATATATGGTAACTACTTCTTCTTTCTCATCAGATGCGGAAAAATGGCTGCATACTATGAAAGTTCCGCTAGCTACTGTTGAGCTTGTTGACAAGAGCCAGCTTGAAACGATTATGCAAAGGATTAGCGAGGCTGATATTCCAGCGTATCTTCTTTAAAAGTTCTGAACCCCTATCCTTTGTTCTCCTGTCCAAATTAAGGGCCATATTCTTCCAAACCTTCATGTAAAAATTGTTAACCCGAAGGTTCGGAAGCACAACTATTCTATGCTCGTTTTTTTCCGAACCTTCGGGTTAACTACCAGTAATCATCTATTATTTGCTCTTACGCACGTGAGTGTTGTATTCCTCACACTCAGGAAACGAGACAAAAGGACACGAGCATATGACGATTCTCATATTCTGATGTATACTCCAGTGAAGAGTGGAAACTTATATGAGCTTGGACAAGTACACGCAACCTGAACTGAGCCTGCTCGTGACTCCCGGCTGGGAGGATTACGAGCTGCTGGATAGCGGGGCAGGCGCAAAACTTGAGAGGTTTGGTCCTTATACGTTTGTACGACCAGAACCGCAGGCGCTCTGGCAACCGGCCTTGCCTGAGAAAGACTGGGCGAATGCTGATGCTGTGTTTCAAGGAAGCGACGAGCAGGAAGGCGGCAGGTGGCAGTTCCGCAGGCCAGTAGAGCCGCGCTGGATCATGCGATATAAGCATGTGCATTTTTGGGCGCAGGCAACCTCATTCCGCCACCTGGGTGTGTTTCCTGAGCAGGCCAGTCACTGGGAGTGGATGAGCAAACAAATCAAAGATGCTCAGAGACCTGTCAAAATCCTCAATCTGTTCGGCTATACAGGATTATCGACGCTGGTAGCAGCGAGCGCCGGTGCAAGTGTAACGCACGTGGACGCCTCGAAGAAGACGATTGCCTGGGCACGCGAAAATCAGGTGCTGTCAGGACTCGAAGACCGCCCAATTCGCTGGCTGGTCGATGATGCGCTGAAATTCGTGCAGCGAGAAGCCAGGCGGCAGGCGACCTATGATGGGTTTATTATCGATCCGCCGAAGTTTGGACGCGGCCCTAAAGGCGAGGTATGGAAGCTAGAAGAATCGTTGCCGGAGTTGTTGCAAGCCTGTCAGGCCATATTGAGTGAATCGCCCCTATTCATTGTGCTGACGGCTTATGCCATCCGGGCCTCGGCGCTCAGCCTCTATTATGGGCTCGACGAGATCATGAGCGGATATACAGGCGCTATCATGACAGGAGAGATGGGCATTCTTGAGCGGAGCGCTGGCCGTATCCTCTCTACGGCGATCTTTGCCCGGTGGTTCTCTTCTTAGGGAGCCAGGGCGATGGCAAGCATCGCCCCTATCCTCTACAATGATGCCAGCACCCAATTGTTGGGAGAGGCTTCTTAGTCGAATAGAGGAATCTTCGCTACTTTGCCCTTGATGACAGCTTCGCTTCATTCACCCCATATTGTCTAAACATTTCATACAAGACAACGCCTGTGGCTACTGCCAGGTTGAGCGAGTCGCTGCGGCCCACCATGGGAATCCTGACCATTACATCGCAGATGGCCTGCTGCTCTGGCGATAGTCCTTGCCGCTCGCTGCCCATGAGCAGGATGGTAGGGAAATGATAGGAAATGGACTGGTAATCAATAGTGGCGGCACCGGAGGTACCAATGACTGGATACTGGTGCTGCTGCTTCCAGGCGGCGAATTCCTCAAAATTGGCCTTGACGAGACGCTGCGAGAAGATGGCGCCCATGCTGGCACGCAGGGCAGTCGGGTCATACGGATCAGTACTCCGGCCCAGGAGCATGACTCCGCTGCAACCGACAGCATCGCAGGTGCGCAAGATCGTGCCGAGATTGCCGGGGTCTTGCACCGCATCGAGAGCGACCCAGCAGAATTCGTTGTCCAGGTCCAGCCTGACATGCTCTAATGCTTCCCATCGCTGGCGTATGACAGCGGCGATGCCCTGCGGCCCCTCTTTGAGCGAGAGGCTTTTGAAGACATCAGCGGTCACTTCAAGACAGGCAATACCCTGCATTTTCTGGGCTTCGACGAGTTCGCGGGCAAACTGGCTACTCAGGAGTTCTGGGGCAACGACCAGCATCTCGATCGCGCCGGGAGTCTCGCTGGCTTCCGCTACGATACGAATCCCTTCGATGAAGGCCAGGCCTGTTTGCTCGCGCTCTTTGCGGTTGCGCAGGCTGCGAATCTGCTTTATTTTTGGATTGCTGAGACTGGAGATAATCATCGAGGGCTAGTATAGCATACCAGGCATTAATCCACTATCTTGAGCCAGGCATAACCAAATGCGTTACTGTGCGTGGCATGCAGGTTCCAGCGCCGTGGTGCCCTTACGCAGGTGGTGACGCCGGCTGTGTCAGGTCCTTATGTGTGAGCATGGTCAGGGCGGCGGGTATGGCACCGATGATCCAGAGTGCGCAGATCAGGTATTTGAGCACATCCTGGAAGAGGAGATTATGCACGGGAAAGAGGATGATGGTGAATGGACTGGTGAGGGCAAAGGCCCAGGCCGCCCAGGCGGGGACGAGATGTAGCCGGCCCAGCATGTAGCCGATCAACACCGCGCTCACCAGGTGGCCGATGATATAGATCAACAGGTAGATTGTCATGACGGTATCGCCATTGAAGTACGTCCAGAGAGTGGCGAGCCGCGCGGTGCTGCCGATCTGGTTGATATCATAGGCCAGGTCATCGAGTCCCATGAGCGCGGCCCAGGGGATCCAGCCGACCAGGGAGAGTGCCGCCGAGACGGTGGCAAGCCACGGCGCCCGCCTCATGCCCAGCAGGGACATGCCCAGGTAGCCTAGAGGTAGGAAGAAGGAGGCAGCGATGGCACCGATGAAGTGCAGGGTGTTGCCAGTTGGACCAGCCTGTGCGCTAGCCAGAAGAGGCGCGCGGAGATTTCCTGGCCACGAGACGAGGTAGAGCGTGATTGAGAGCGGTGCCAGAATGATGCAGGCCGCCAGGCTCAGACGCTGGAAGGTGAAAACGGTGGAGACGTGCGCCTGCTCTTTCTGAGGTAAAGATTGGTTCATCTTCTTGTTCCTTCCTTCTATTACTGTATCAATGTTCATATGACGGGTGAAAGCCTGGCCCCCACAAGGGAGGCCACTACATCTCCCTAGTCAATTAAAGCTTGACAAAGCTCTATGAAGCTATGATGGCTCTGAATCGGCCTCACCTATAGTATTGAGCCGGCTGAGCAGATCGAGAAGCTGCTGGCGTTGCTCCTGGTCAAGTGGTGCAATGAGTTCTTCACCCAGTTCCATCTGAAGGTGACGAACCTGCTCAAACTGCGTTCGCGCCTTCTCAGTGAGTTCGAGCAGGGTGGCACGCCGGTCGGTTGGGTCTGCTAAGCGCGCCAGCAGCCCCTCTTTTTCGAGAGCGTCGACCAGGGTAGTAACCGTGCGAGCGGTAATCCCCAGGCACTCGGCCAGGTCTCCCATACGCATACGTCCCACTTCTTCAACAGCCATCAGCAGACGCAGGCGGGGCCCAGAGAGTTTTAGCAATCCAGGCTGCCGGCTTAAGCGTGCGTTAAACACCCGCTGGAGGCGATGAGTGGTCGCAATCAAGGTCATGACGACCTCAGATGCGCTCGGCTGCGATGGCCCGCTCTGGGTTTGATGTGTGCGAGAGGAATCTTCGGAGGTCATCATCTTTTGCTTCCCTTTCCTCTTGACAGGCAAATAATTATTAGGTATACTCATAGTGAGTAAGCTCACTACAGCAATTCGGTTTATGTATATCCGTAGCAATTATATCCACTAAGACATGTTTTGACAAGAGACAAAAGGAAGCGCGAAAAGAAAGGAAGGTTAGTAAGAGATGAACCTGTTGCCTGATTGGATGTATCATGCAATTGAAGAGTCGTTTACCTGTCAATTTGCCAGCATAACGGCCCATGATATTCCGGTGGCCCTGCCGGTCTTTCTCAATCACTTCGATCCCGATACTGGAACATTGATTATCTCTTCTCCTGTGGCTATGAAACGCGTGGAGAATGTGCGCCAGCGCCCCAAGGTGGCAATGCTTTTCTCGCCGGCCGGCATGGGGTCAGGTGAGCCGAAACACGTGCTGCTGGTGCAAGGGCTGGCCGAGGTCGATGATAGCGATCTTGAGTCTGCCTGGAAGCGCTATTTTGCTGGCTGGGCGCGACGACAACCTTCTGCTCGCGAATCGTTACCGAAAATAGAGCAGGTCATGCCAGGGTACATGCAACGAGCTATTATTCGTGTCCGGCCGACCCGCTTTCTCGGTTGGCCCGATGGCGATTTCCAGCAGCCCCCTGAAGTTGTGGAGGTGCATCGATGATTGAATGGTCAGAAGAACTGCTCATGCAAATCGAAGCGTTCAGCCGTGGGGCTCTCAGCTATCCGGGCATCGATGGCTACCCTGTGGTGCTACCGCTTCCTCTCATCTTTGATCGGGACAAACGGCTTTTTATCTTGCCCATTCCGCTCCAGAGACCGGCCCCCGCATCGGAGGAGCAGGTGTCACTGACGCTCTTGCACTATGATGAGCAAACGAGGAGAGAGCTATATTTGTTGTTATACGGGCGTTTGACCGAGACGGGAAATCAATGGACATTTATTCCTTCATACGTGGCGCTTCCACAATGGGGAAAAAGTGCGTGAGCAGGCGCGAGGAGTAACGAAGGGCTGGGGTAGCCAGAGGCGAAGCCCAGCCCTTTCAGGTGATGGATCCATTTCCTCAGCAGGTGATGGTCACCTGGCGAGTATTCTTGTCATAGGTGAATGTGCAGGTCTGGCCGTTGATCTTAGTTGTTCCGGTGCATCCTACGAGGATGGTTCCATTTATGGAGCAGGTGAGGGGTTGATTGATGGTGGTGCCATCGATTGTTGCGGAGACTGCTACCCCTTGCTCATTGGTTTTCACCGAAACAGGGTCATCCTGGCCGGTGAGCTTCTCACAGTGAAGGATTTGATAGGTGGCGACAAAACGTTGCGCCAGGAAGGTAAAAAGTGAGTTAGCGACGGCCGGGTCAGGTGAAGAGAAAAGCCTGGTCAGGGGGGCATCGAGTAGCAGGCGCTGTGGAGCAATGGCTAGCAGGTTGGTGCAGTAGATGCGCGTGCTGGCATCTGCCAGGCTGTTTGCCGGGGGTTGATCGACGCCGGCGCGGTAGGCATTGATTTTATCCAGATTGGGTTCGTTGTTGACCAGTACCATTGGATCGCCTGCCGGGACAAGCGCGATAGGATCGGCCTGGTGGGCAGCGGCCTGCAGCTCATCGAGCGGGAGTGCTGTTGCCGGGCGGCCCTGATCGGCGAGATTGGGAGCCATCCAGGGAGTGCAGCCGAGGGCGGGATCAACGAAGTGGTCGAGCAGGCCGTTGTCACTGCCGTTGAACAACTGTTGCGCCTGTGGCAAGGCCTTGAGATTTGCGGCCGTCATCTGGGCTATCTGCCCATTTGCAGTTGCCAGATACATGGTGGTGACGTTATCGCTCTGATCCTGGTCAACGAGCGAGAAGTCGCGGACAGTGGGGCAGGGCTGCCCATCTTTGGCTGTCCCAATAGCGGGGGGAGCGAGTTTACCGGCCTGGATGGCCTGGTTAGCAGCCTGGAAGAAGGCCGGGGCATTGCAGTAGGAAACCTGGCCGAAAATGGAGCCTGGCAGGCCGTTGACACAATTCCCTTCTTGCAGGCTGCCATCTGAGCCGCGCAAGAGCAGGTTATTGCCGTTGAAGCCAAACCAGATAGCGACAGTAGCATTTGCGGGAATTTGTGGCACGACAGGAGCGATAGCGGGCTGGCTGCCACGGTCGATGACCAGCGGGTCGTAAATAGAAATAGTATTCGTAGCGGGATCAAAGATGGCTGCCTGGACAAAAGCCGTTTGAGCAGCATTGGCCTCGTGGCATGGGCCATTTTCGGGATCGGTGGCAAATAATTGATAGGGTGTAGCCAGCCCCTGTGCTGTTAATGGCTGAGGCGGCACAATTAAGCTGCAATCTCCATTCACTGCATCCGCCGCATGAGATTGCAGGCGAGGCAAAATAAACACCGCCGCTACGACACCTGTCAAAAGCGCGGGAACAAGTATGCCGGTAAGCAGTAGTAGAATTGGCCTTCTTCTGAATTGGCTTCTCTGGTAGCCCGGTACTCTGGATAGTCTGCGCATGTATGGTATCTCCTTTCCCTTGTGGCAGCATGTTGTTAAGACATACGTATGTACAGTCGAGAGTCTGGATACAAATCTCAACCTGAAATGGTGCATGGATCAACATACAGGAAGTATGTTGACAGGAATACTGTGAACGATGCTGCACTCAGTTGTGCTGTTTTGACACACCTCTTGGGAAGGATTTTACGACACCTTTATGGTTGCATTTGCATATGCTGTGTTTTTTTGGTAGGAAAGTACCAGTTTATGGTTAAGATTTCTTAACTTTATGGTTCTCTTTCAGGCATGCGTCGAGCAGCGCCATAGCCACCGTTACGGCCAAGAATGGCAGTGGCGTCCTCAACGCGCCCATTAGCGAGAACGGCTACAACGTAGCGCCCGGCATTATATTCGTTCTGATAGAAGCGGGCATCGTCCTCCGGTACACCCAGGTTGACCAGCTCATTATGAACCCCGCCGGCTGTGCCTTGCCCGCTAATCAGGCTTTTGATCTTGCCCAAAGCTCCTTCGCCACCGGTTGCGGCTTCGTGTCCAGAGTATCTGATCTGCTCGCTGCTGAATCCGCTGGTGAGCAGTTCATTGATGGCCCGGTCTACCTGCCCGTGCTCTGTGAATACGGCAATAACGACTGGTTGTGCTGTCGCCATAAGTACACTCCCTTCTCACTGCAATCACTTCTCTCTGTGATACACGTGCAGATGTATCATGCCGTTTCACGTGTGTGAGTGGCTCAACCCTGGCCCCTTTTGCGTATCCGCCGTAGCGGAGTAGTCATCGAGTAGAGCATAGTGCGCATGGCGCTATTCTGCCAGATATTCCTGGCCGCAGCCCATTGAATTTTGGGATCGATGCACGTGATTTGTCTTTCTACGGTTGCCTGGACTCCAAAGTGCGCTGCGAGGGCTGTCAGGGTGTGTATCCAGAATTTATCCTCGGCTTTGCTGCCCCCGAAACGCATGCCAAGTTCATAGAGCGGGTCACTGGCGCGTATCAACAACTGAGCTTGAGCGACTGTACAATCACCATCCTCGTAAGCGCTGAAGGTAATCCAGCCGGCAAAGACATGGCCTTGTGGCGTCATGAGTGTGAACGATTCGTCGTCGGCATAGAGAACCATGACGCCCGTTGAAAGTGGCATACCGCCAGGAGCAATGCGCAGTACTGCCACCTCTCCTGGAGCGAGACCTGTGAGTGGGGCATAGAAGCGGTTCCCCTTTGGCCAGAACTGCGGAAAATGCTCTTTCCAGGCCTTGATCACCTCAACAGGACTCACCTTTACACCGGTGAGGCGTACCCGGTAGATCTTTTCCCATAACTGGCCAAAACCCTGGAGCGGGCTGAGACCCTGCCGGCCTTCGACGTTCAACGCAAGTGCACCGGTAGGTAGTCGTGATACTCTAAATACCGCAGTTTGTTGCGCCCAATAGGTGGCATCTCGTGGCTGTTCGTTAATGTGTTCGCTATTGGACGAATTTGTGGGTGTGGTGGACATTGTTGATCCTTTCTAGAATATGCCGTTGCTTGCCAGGGCAATGGGGAACGGGCGGGCGACCACAAGGGCCCAATAGGTCCGGCAAGGATTGGGGGAAGCGAACGGGCGACCATAAAGGCCCACCGCCCCGCTCCGCATCCGCCCTCGCCCCTACGATACTACGATCTGGGATTGCCCTATCCTGCGGCTGCCAGGGCATCTGCTTCGCTGTTATACATTTTGATGGCGTCGCTGAGGCGCGTTATTTCAAAGATGTGCCGGTAATGCTCGCTAAGTCCGTAGGCCAATAGGCGCTGTTTCTGGCGATTGACGCGGATGAGAAGCGTGACGATCAGGCCAATACCACTACTGTTCATGTACTCCAGGCCACTAAAATTCAAAATAATGGTGCGTGTCGTGGGTGTGCTTGCTTCCGCATATGCATCCATCAACACTTTTTCGGCAAAACCAGAGACCTCTCCCTGGATATCAATAATGCTGGTCGCCGGGCTGACCCGGCGCACGTTCATCACTACATTAGCTTGCGGCATGGCTTTCTCCTTCTAGATACACAATCAGTTCGACGGTGTGGTGAGTTTCATCACTTATGATATTGATGTCATCCACCATATTCTTAATCAGGAACAGGCCCCACCCTCTGGGCGACTGCAGGCCAGCTAGCTTTGCCTCGAGATCGGGCGCATTAGCCTCCTGGATCGGTTCACTTCCCCCCTGGTCCCGAATACGTATGGCAAGTGTTGTCTGCGAGGCAAGCACCTGAATAACTACCGGCACATCGGCCTGGTAGTGATTGCCGTGTTCCATAGCATTCATTGCTGCCTCTGCCACGGCGGTCTTGATCTGCTCAAGCCGGCCTGCCGGCAGGTTCAGCGCCTGAATGACCCCGGCAACGCGCTCCATAGCTATACGCTCATTGCCCGGTTGGCTGGGTATTATCCATTCGCCCAGGGTTTGCCAGTTGTCGCTTTCATTCATGTGATCACGTTGAGCTGCAGGCTTGATTTCGCTCACTCCATAGCCCTGCGCCCGTTGCAACGTCACCAGCGTAACGTCGTCCTCCTGTATCCAATCCGGGCCGGTGAACGCCGCCAACTTAGCCAGCAGTAAATCTATCAGTTCCTCAGCAGCTACCTCCTCCTTCAGTAATGTTGCCAGGTATGGGAAGCCAAACATATCGCCCTTCGCGTTGTGAGCTTCTACCAGGCCATCGCTATAGAGGAGAAGGCTATCGCCATGTGCTAGCATGGTTTCTTTCTCCTCATAGGATACACCCGGCATCAAGCCTAATGGCATACCGGTAGCATATAGTTCGGAAACCATTCCTTTATGACGCAAGTACGGCAGGTCATGTCCTGCATTGGCATACAGTAGCCTTCCATTGCCTGGATCAAGCATAGCATAGAAGCAGGTGACAAAGGTGCCGGTTGGAATGGTAGCAGTGAGCAGATCGTTCACGCGCCTTAATACCTCACCTGGTGAAACGCTGCCCTGCGTAGCGGTACGGAGCATCGTGCAGGTGGTGGCCATCAGCAAGGCAGCAGAGACACCCTTATCTGTGGCATCGCCGATGACAAGCCCCAGCCGGCCATCTTCAAGGGGATGGAAATCGTAGAAATCGCCTCCCACTTCTCGCGCAGGCCTGTAGACCGGCACAAGCTGCCAGCCCGGCAGCGAAGGCACCTCTTTCGGCAGCAGTGCAAGCTGGATGTAGCGAGCAGTGCGCAATTCTTGTTCGATGCGAGCGCGCTCTTCCAGGCGCGCGTGTTGCTCGGTCAGCGCCTTCTGCTGGGCGATGCTCTCGACCAGTTGTCCCGCCATCTGATTGAACTGTGATTCCAATTGCCCGATCTCGTCTTGCTTGCTCACTTTGACCCGCTGCGTGTAGTCGCCCTGAGCAAATTTCGATGTGGCTTGAACCAGGCGGTGCAGCCGTCGCACCAGCCCGCGCGTCGTCAAAAAGCCGAAGAGTGTGCCAATAGGGGCCGTAACGACAATCCAGAAGATCGCGCTAAAGAACAATACCGGTACAGCCGAAAAAATATTGCCACCGAATTGCTGCGGCTGCGTCTGAACGTACACCGCCCCGATTGGTCGTTTATACTTGCTCCATACAGGTTGCGCAACGTAAGCCACATTACCCTGCGAAGTAGTGATAACCTTGTTGTCCGCTTTCCCGGCAAGAGCACTGCGGATAAGCTGCTGGGCCTGCCCGGGCAGCAAGCGGTAAACAGAGGCTGAAACAGGGTAATGTGACGAATCCGAACTCGCAACCACCTGTCCGTTGGACGCAATGAGCAGCGCGAACTGGACGACCTGGGAAGGGGATACACTTGCGCCATTGTTTGTGAAAGTGCTTTCGCTGGGCACACTGAGTGAATATGGCTGGCCCGGCTGAAACGTCGAATGCGGGTTAAGGCTGGTTCCTCCTCCCTGCACGGCAGCCTCCAGCGCGTAGGTCTCTGCTATACTGTTAGCAGCATTCAGCGTAGTTTGGTCCACAAATGGCAGGCGTGTTATAACAGTAAGGAAGATCAGGAAAAGCAGTAGCTCCAACAAAAGAGCGATGGCGACTGATACCACGACATACGATGCAGCCATGCGCACCTGCAGGCGTGACCATGGCTTCAGGGTAACTCGCTGGCGAGGTGCGTTGCGTTTTCTGGCCTTCTCTTTGCTCTTTATATCGCTTGCAAACAAACCGGGGCTCCACTAGATAGCTGAGAATGATCTTTCATGGGATATCATATCATATCCTGTCTCGAACATAGGTTGAACCGGGGACGATTGATTCTTCAGGACTATCCGGCAGGATGATCCGCGCGGTACGTTTAAATGAAAAGTATGCCAGCGCCCACTGAAACATGACGATAAAACGATTGCGGTGCCCGATCAGGAAAAAGATATGCACAAACAGCCACATACACCAGGCAACAAAACCCGCCAGCCGTACCTTTCCCATGACCGTTACGCCGTAGGCCCTGCCTATCGTGGCAAGCGTTCCCCGGCTATGATAGCGGAAGGCTCGTCTGGGCGGCCTTCCCGCCACACGATCAGCAATAACGGAAGCCACGTAGCGACCTTCCTGGATGGCAACGGGAGCTAGTCCAGGGAGAGGCTTTCCTTTTTGGATAACACAGGCATCATCGCCAATAACAAAGATATTGGGATGTCCAGGCACGCTAAGATCTTTCTCTACCTTGACGCGGCCGGCGCTATCCAGCTCGGCGCCAAGCCACTTCCCGGCAGGAGAACCATGCACCCCGGCCATCCAGACGACAGTCTTTGCCGGAAGATGCTCGCTAGCAATTACCACTCCATGCTCATCGACAGCTTCAACCATCGTATTCGTTCTGACATCTACCCCTAGCCGGGTCAGTTCAGCATGAGCTTTTTTCGCAAGCTTCTCAGGAAAGGTGGGCAGTATTCTTGGAGCTGCTTCGATGAGGAGCACGCGAATCGATGCTGGATCGATATGGCGAAAATCGGGCAGTAACGCTCTACGCGCCAGTTCTGCCACAGCTCCGGTCATTTCGACGCCTGCAGGTCCGGCGCCGACGATCACAAACGTTAAAAGCTCCTGGCGTTTCTGCGGATCCTTTTCCTGTTCGGCGGCCTCGAACGAGAGCAAAATCTTGTGCCGGATAGCTCTGGCATCCTGCAAGGTTTTCAGGCCAGGAGCAAATTGCTCCCACTCATCGTGACCGAAATAGTTGTGCCGCACCCCGGTTGCCAGGATAAGGTAGTCATACGGTATCGATAGATCGTGCATCAAAACACGCTGCCCTGCCACATCCACGCCCGTGACCTCCGCCAGTAACACCTCCGTATTTCTTTGTTTCCCAAGCACGCCCCGGATCGGTGCTGAAATATCAGCAGGCGACAGAGACGCGGTGGCAACCTGGTATAAGAGGGGCTGGAAGAGGTGATGATTGGTGCGGTCGATCACCGTTACTCTCACCGGCGCCTTGCCCAATCCCTTGGCAGCATGTAAACCGGCAAAGCCGGCCCCAACAATCACGACATGAGGAGTTGTAGCCATCTGTTCTTTCCCGTCTATACTCGTCTATGCTCGTTGAAAAAATTTTTTGTATTTTCTTTGCGTCTATCATCGCTAGCTGTTTCAATGATAAACGATTTGCGCGTTTTTGTCATGCCTTTAGCTTTCCTTTTCTTGGTGACATCCTACGCGGCCATCCTTCAAAACCACTTCGCACACGCTTCGCACCTCTTCGTTCATACGCATGTGCCCCTTGACAGAATACCTCTCAGTTCATATACTCGAACGAGATAGCTTAAAAAAAGCAGCTTTAACAAAGCTATAATTATTTCTTCGCTTAGGAAGGAGTCTTCATCATGCGAGGCTTGAAGAAGATAAGTAGCACCGAGTTCCTGTTGCTCTGCGGTGCCATCGGGCCACTGTTGTTCATTGTGGTATTTTTGATCGAGGGTGCGACCCGGCCTGGCTACAACGCTTGGCAGACCGATGTGAGCTACCTTGCCTTGAGCAACCAGGGTTGGGAGCAAATTGCTAACTTTATCGTCTGTGGCTCTCTGTGTATCGCCTTCGCAGTAGGGTTGCGGCGAATCTGGCGCACAGGGAGGGCTTCGCGCTGGGGGCCGTTGCTTGCCGGCTTGTTCGGGCTGTGCCTCGTGGTAGCCGGGGTGTTTGTGACCGACCCAGGCGGAGGGTACCCGCCTGGCGCTCCCATAAATGGCATGCCGCAAACCTGGCACGGCTGGGTCCACGGGATCAATGGCGCGGTGTTCTTTCTCGTGGTGCTCCCCGCCATGTGCTTCGTGCTGGCCCGGCGCTTTGCTGCCGACCCGCAGGACCATGGTTGGGCGACGTACTCCCGGGCGACTGGAGTGCTCATTCTTGTGATCTCTATCGGCAGCGCTATAGCGCTGCCGTTCGCCGAGCATGCAGGCTTCCCCGTACTGGATGGTCTTTTCCAGAGAGTCGAGATCATCATGGGATGGGTCTGGCTGTCGCTGACCGCCCTGCGACTGTTTCTCCAGGAACGCAAGGCGAGGTTGGAGGAAGCCTCCACTAGTATCGCTGTCACCAATGGCAATGCCGGCTAATATGGCTCGCACCTTGCGGCTTGCAGCGCTAATTGGCTGGATGGCCGCATCCGTCATCGCCATCAAGCTGTTATGCACCTCGGATACTCCTCAATAGGCGCGAGACCAGTAGGCCTCTTACTGCTCATGTTGTTGTCTCCTGTGTCTTCACAAAGCTACGTTTCTCCCCTTCATCATCGTGAGAGCGGCTGGGATACTGCCGATGAAGAGTGGTACCCAGCTCAAAAGCTGGATATAGATTCCAGGAACACCCGGAAAGAATGGGTAGAGAAACGTGAGAAGGCGACCGAACGTAATGAGGATAGCGGCCCAGATGGGAACGACCCGCGCCCGCCAGAGCGCTATCCCAATTAGCGTTGGACCCAGGACAGTTCCGACAAGAAACATCGCGCTGTCATAGCTCATGACCCCATCGTTATTGAACCGCTCTAATATCGTCAGGAATAACGGATTGCTGCCCATGCGCACAAGGTCATAGGTAAGAGCATCCTGAGCGGGAAATGCCCCCGCAGGGAGCATACCGATGAGCACGACAAGCATAGCGATGCTTGCTAACCAGGGCGAACACCGCATTGCCAACCACGCCATGGCTAGGAAGCTCACAGGTACCAGATACACGGCGGCTACCACAGCGAGAAAATGGGCTTGCATCAAGACAGGGTTGACGGTCGTGTATGTAGCGACCATTGCGCTGACTCCGTTTTGTACACTGTAGTATGGGGGATTGGTGAGAACTAAGGCAAGCGTGGCTACCATTCCTAGAATGATGCAGACCGCGAAGAACCAGCGCTGCAAGCGATAAATGACAGGAACTGCTTGCTCCTGCTGTAATTGATGAGTAACTGAACTCATTTAGAATTGACCTCCTTTATCGTCGGAATGCCCGTTGTCCCCGGTTCGCCTCTTCCCTTTAGCATGGCGAGGGCAGCGGGGATGCTGCCGGTGAAGACCAGCACAAAGCCGAAGACCTGGAGCGCGCCAAGGTGCGTAGGGTAGGAGATTGCCTGGAAGAAGGCGCCGCCGATGAAGAGGCTGGCAACCCACGAGGGGATCGCCCCAGCTCGTCCCAATGCGATGCCCAGCAGCACGTAGCCGAGCAAGTGGCCGATGACCCAACCGAGGAAGAGCACGGTGATGGGCCACGTCGAGTTAGCCTGATTCAATAATGTTAGAGGTAGTGCGCTGCCTCCCATATGCGCTATTGCGTTGATCAGGATGACTTGATTTACGATGAGGGTCCAGGGGAAAGATCCTATCATCCCCAGGGCTATGCCGAGCGTTGCCAGCCAGGGAGAGCGCTTCATGGCGACCAGTCCCAGACCGAGATAGCTGAATGGGTAAAGGTATGCGACTACGAGGGTGACGAAAAAGAACCACTGCATCAGGAGAGGATTCACTGCTCGAAAGGCAGCAAGGAGGGATGCGCCTGTTGTATCCGGGCAGCGTGATACACCATATTGGGGGCAGAGGACGAACCATGAGGAGAGGGCCAGCGGCGCAAGAATAATGCATATTGCCAGGAGTATGCGTTGGAATTTGCGATAGGCAGGATCAGCAGTTTGTTGCTGGTTGAACTGGTGAGAGAGAGCCAAGTTGAAATACCTTTCTAGGCTGGGTAGCACTATAGGTCCTTATTTGATTGCTCTCTATGAGCATAATGAGCATACAAATATCTTCCTTGTCCTCTATGCCCGCATATCAGGCGTTTCTGTTTCTGGGTGGGAGGCTGTCTCCCCGTTCCTCTTCAAACGTGAGAGGACTTGTGCGCGAATAGCCTCTCCCCAGGCCAGTTCGAGTTGCCACTGTTCGGTCTTGAGCCCTATGAGCGCGAGGGCCGCTTCCCGGAAAGTCAGGCTCATGTGTTCCTGCTTGAGAGGGTTCTCGGCTATGTCCTGTATGTCCGCTTGCTTGAGACGCAGCATCTGCCGGCAATGAGCCAAGTAGTGTTCTACCAGGTAAAGCTGCTGCTCCAAGGGTAAGAACTCCAGATGCAGCGCCTTGATGTGAAAGAGCCTGCGATACATCCCCGGATGAGAAGTCGTATCCGTCATCAACTCAAGGAAACGCTCGCGCCCTTTGGGAGTAATGGCCAGGACGCGCGATGGGCGATCGGTGAGAAAAGGGCTGCTCCCTGGCTCAGCAGTGGCAATCAGCTCCATTTGCTCAAGCTTGTTCAGCAAGGTAGAAAGCGTACCGGTGCTGATCTCTTCTTCAGGGCCAATGATCTCGTTGGCGATTTTGGCCAGCCGGTAGGCGTGTAGTGGCCAGTGCATCAGCAGGGAAAGCACAAGTAGTTCATACATGTATTGTGTCCTCTCCTACGTCTCCAAAGTGGGTAAATAGCTTTGTAAAAGTCACACTTTTAAAGGCTTGTGGTAAAATATACGGGGAAAGGTAGCAGTTGTCAAGGTGGGCACTTATTCCTGCCGATTTTCTCAATGAGCAATAGAAAGGGAAGGCGACGGTGAAAGCTAAAAACGCTATCTCTCATGCCCTGAGAGCTGGTGATAGCCAGCAAGCCGCGCAATTGATTATTCAGGCCTATCGAGAAATGTCGAGCCGGAAAGAAAGTGAGAGGCTGCTGCGCTGGCTCGATGCGCTTCCCACAGAGATGACTGAAAGCTATCCACAACTGCTCTTGATACGCGCCGGCATCTATCTGATGCGCTATGAATTCCCTCGCGCTCTGCCATTACTGGAGAGGGCTTCGGCTCTGCTGGCTACCAGTTCATCGACCTCTGTCGATCCCGCTGACCTCCCACGATTGCGGGCAGAACTCATGGTCCTGCGGGGTAAAGCCTTTTTTCAGGAGGGCAGGTACCAGGAGGGCCGGAACCTGTGCCAGCAGGTGCTAGAAACGACACCCGTGGACGAAGTGGCCCTGCGAGCGGACGCCCACACCTATTTTGGTATCTGTACCTCTATTCTAGGAGATATTGCCTCAGGCATCGAGCACTTACAGAAAGCGCTCCAGCTCTGGGGACGCAACACCGTGCGCTACCAGACGGCGGAGGCCTATAGCGCGCTGGCGAATAACTATAACTTCATAGGCAATTTTGCCCTCGCCGAGCATCACCTCGTCCGGTCCATTAGCTATTGGGAACAGTTGCACGATGAAAAAGGCCAGGCCAGTAATCTGCTTCGCCTGGGATTTCACAAGTATCAGCAGGGAGCATTTGACGAAGCCGTACGCATTTTAAATCAGGCTATGACGATGGCACAGGGGAAAGCCGGTTTTGAACGCGAAGAGGGTTACATTCTCGAAAACCTCGCTGCTATCTACCAGGACCAGGGTCTCTATAGCCAGTCCCTGGAAGCCCATGAGCGTGGCCTCGCTCTGGCGCGCCGTTTAGGGGATAATTACCTGGCCAATATCTGCCTTGCCGGTCTCTCCATGACCTACCTGCTCATGGGCGATGCAACCACCGCTCTCTTGCTCCTTTCCGAGATGAATCTGCCAACCACAGATGATGAGAAAATTGGTCCTCAGCGGGCACTGCACGACCTGGTCTACGGCCTCATCTTACTGCACCAGCGCCGCTACGATGAGGCTTATACGTTTCTCACCAGCCTGGAAGCTTCTCTGGAAAGAACCGGCATCAAATTTGATTTGCTCCAGGTCAGGCTCTATCTCGCGGCCTGCCAGCTCGCGTGTTCGAAACAGGAAGAGGCCGTTCGTTCCCTGCAGGAGATCACGGCTATCTTAGAAAGCCATGACTACGGGCAGATCATGCTGGTGAGATTAAAGCGTTTTCCAGAGGTCTACCAGCTCATCAGGACACACCCGGCACTAGATCGCCTGCGCACCCTGCTGCATATCGAGCCACCAGCACAGGTGGCGAGTCCTGCTCCTCAATTGGCGGCTGGCAATCAAACCAGGGTCAGAATTCAGGCTTTTGGCGAACCTGCTGTCTTCCTGGATGAGCGGCCGGTCACGCGCTGGCGTATGGCCCGCTCGATGGAACTGTTCTTCTACCTGCTGGATTGTGGCCGTCCGGTACGCAAAGAACAAATTATTACTGCCCTCTGGCCTGAGGTCGATGAGCAGACCAATCAGACCTTTCACTCAACAATCCACTACCTGCGCAAGGCGCTGGTTGATGCTGCAATTGTCTCGCGTGGTGGCACCTATAGCCTCGATCTGTCCGCGCTCAGTGATAACCCGGTGCAGTATGATGTTGCCACGTTTAAGGAACTGTATATGCAAGCAAAGCAGTTCCTGGCAAGCGAAGATGATGTGGCAGCCAGAGAAGCGCTTCTCTCAATGGTACAACTCTACCGGGGGGATTATGTGCAATCCTTCTACAGCGACTGGTGTACATTCCGGCGTGATGAATTGCGGCACATCTACCTGGAGGCCCGCAGCCATCTCGCGAATATTGCCTGGCGGCAGGGAGAGTTCGACGAGAGCGCCATTCACTGGCAGCACATGCTGTCGATCGACAATTGTCTGGAGGAAGCGCATTATGGATTGATGAGATTTTATGCTCGTACCGGAAAAAGAGGACTGGCCCTGCGCCAGTACCAGCGCTGCGTAGAGACCCTCCAGCAGGAACTATCCACCCGCCCAGGGCCAGCTATCCAGAGCCTCTATCAACGCCTCAATAGCTCCTCGGAGCTGGTAAAGAAACCGGAACACATCTCTCCGCAACGGGAAGAAAGCAAACGCAGTAGCAAGTAGAGGCGGGAGCGGCTTTACAGGGGTAGGTTTTTTGGGGTGAGGGAGCAGCGAGGGGGCGCGAGGACAAGCACAAGGCCTCCTCCCATCCGCGTCTGCACCCCTTGTCCCTACAGGCGACGATCCGCTTAAGAGGCAGGTTCACGGAAAAACCTACCCCTGTAAAGCGGGAGTGGCGGTGCTGAGTGGTGGGGGCGCTTGCCTCGCCCCTACGAGTACGATCCGCTTTTCAGGCGGATCCGCCAAAAAACCTACCCCCTGTAAACGCCACTCCATCCCTTCTTTCTATTTACCTGGGAAATTAACTGAAGGGTGGGCCGATTTTGCACCGAAGGATGGAAATTGACCGCCTTCATCCAGGAGTGATGGGATGTGGGATCATCCTGAGTAACGTAAGCAGCGGATCGCAGGCCGCTTGTAAGCATCTTGGGGCAGCATTGGAAACGCTGTATGCATCGGCGATGCTCCCGCATCACCAAAGTGGAGCTCTTACCTTCCGTGAACATCTCCTCTGACGGGCGTTTGCACTCTGGCACGCAATACATGACCTGAGCAAGAGAGAAGTACGATTGCTCAGGCTTTGACGATACCTCGTCGTCTTCATCGCTCCTGCACCGATGAGGGAAAACTCGTTGACAAGATCATCTCTCTCCTTGTATAGTAGTGATGTATTCACTCGTTTTTTTGGGAGGTTTTGACATCTATGCCAGTGTGCTGCTAACTCCATCCTGGTTCCTGTTCACACAGGGAAACAGACGTTGTCATTCTTGCTTGCATCTCTCGCGTGTCTCTCATCAGGCATGAGCGTGAAGTACTTTTGTGCCTGATTCCTGCGCGACGCCCCACAGGCCTCGCCTGCCCGAGACGGCGGAGAGTGAGAACGCAAGCAGCTAGATGGTGCGAGAGATAGGGAGAAGCATACGGCCCGAGAGGTGTCAGGCCTGCAACTGCGGCGATGCGTTCGCCGCAGTTGCCCATCCACTACACCAGTGGCAGATGGATGCCATCTTTCCTCCGGTCGCGGCATCGCATGATCGATCATGGTGCAAGCGATGCGCCTCTTCTCTCTTCTCCCTCTTGTCTCTCCCATGGTTTCCTTGTGTGTGTTGATACGATCGTGTTGTTTCTTCTCTCGGAAAAAAGGCAAGGAATACCTATCATGACAGAACATCAGCTTTCACTCCTGCCCTTCTACACGGGTTGGGGGAGATACACGCAGCGTCTTGTCGCGGCCATCGCGCCTCTGACCGTCGAGCAGCTTGCCTTGCGCAACACACCGCAAAACTGGTCGATTGGCATGTACGCGACGCATATCGTTGCAAATCGCGCCTGGTGGTTCCACGCACGCATGGGCGAGGGGAGCGATGATCTAACTTCTCTCGATTTATGGGCTTTGGGAGTCTGTGAGGCAGACGTGGATCCGTGCCACACAGCGGCAAAACTGGTTGCCGGACTGGAGAAGACCTGGCAGCTGATCGAGCAGACGCTTGCCCGCCTGACTCCTGCTGATCTGGAGCAGGTCTTCCCGCCTCTGTCTGAGGCGGAACGGGTGCGTCACGCCAACCTGGTCGAGCCTGCGCTCCAGCCATACGCCCAGATGTGGGTGGAGAGGGCGCGCCTGGCTGGAGAAGTGAGACCCGCAGTTTCGCTCCAGCGGATCATCTGGGGTGTGCTCGAACATGACATCCATCACGGCAGCGAAATCTCCACCATTCTCGGCGTCCACGGCCTGCCAGTCGTCGAGTTGGAGTAAGAACAGGAACGTCTTCAGTTCCCCTCTCTCATGGGTGGAGAGGTTGCGCATGATGCGGTCGCTGAAGCTCCAGGGGGGCCCTTGGAGCTTCAGCGACATTCCATGCTCTCAGGGACAAAAAAAGGGGAAAGACTGGATGCAGAGATGCACAGCATCAACCTGTTTTCTGATGCAGAGATCGGCCAAGTTGAGGCGGCTTCGGCATATGTCAGAAATACCATAAATGTATCGTTCAGAGCGACATCTTTCCGGGTAATAGCGCCGATATCTTGGTTTTTTAGCGATCAGCAGCCTCCACCAAGCGGCCCCATCATACGGTGGAGGTTCACGTTTTGCGCGTTTCCTCTTTCGTCTTCGCCAGCCACTCAC
>CADDZH010000033.1 GCA_902812455.1 Chloroflexota bacterium
GTGCCGCCTAAAGATGTGGCGGTGTATGTGAATGATCAGGCTGCGCTGTTGAATGAAAGAGCCTTCCTGGTGGATATAGCGAATGGGATGGTTTATGCTATGACGCAGCAGGATGACGTAGAGCTTGCCCGTAGCTGGATAGAGCGCTTGCGCGAGCCTGCCCTGGCGCTGGAGGGCTACGCGGTCGTGATGGATGTGCCGGAGGCTCTTGAGGGCGTAATCGATAGATGGGGGTACCGCCCGCAGGCGGTAGACATCATGCGTGGCCTGAAGGCGCGCTGGGACCCGCAAGGGATATTGAATGCGGGCGAGTTTATCGTATAGTGAGGTTTAGTCGTGTACCGTCTCGCTCTGCCACTGGCAGGTCTCTGGCATGGCCTGCCGCAGGCTCTCTGCCAGCCCATCGAGATCGGTCACATCGTCACGGTAAACGGCCCAGGCCTTGGGTTTCTCCTGCGGAGTCGAAGGCTTGCGATATACGGTGATGCTGATGCGCTTGCCGTTGGGGAAAAATTCCTCTTTGATGCGTGTCATCTGATCCCAGCGCACTTCGATCACTTCCCCGTTGCGGCTGCGCTTGATAACCGATTCCGGTCCTATCTCGATGGTAAAGGGAATGGGGGCTATGATGCGCAGATAGACAATAAAGCCAAGAATGAACAGCAGCGCGACAATCGTACTGCCTACCGCTGGTAATCCCTCGCGCATGGCAATCAGTAAGACTACGGCCGCCACAATCAGTACCCCTATCGTGGTTGCGATGCGTTTGAAAGGGCTTAATCCTGGTCCTATAAATACTTGTTGTTGTGCCTGTCCCTGTGTCTCATACGTCTCCATTGCCTTCTCCCACTCATATCAAATCCGTTTAGATAGTGATAAAATTTGGGGGACACCCCCAAACCCCCGGCAGGAGGGCCGCAGGCCCTCCTGCACCTCCTGCGATGATCCTCATCGCTATTGTAACAATAGAGGCTCTTTATTGCAACGTGCTAAAACATCCTATGCACTTTGCGTATCTGTTTTCGCATGGTATACTGTTGCTGCCATACTATGCTAGCCCTGCATGGTAGTATCGCAAGCAGGCTTGCTTATTTTGAGGGAGGGTTCAACCATTTCGCAGCGCTCTTCAGACATTGTTACCGCAACTGCCAGGAACAGAGATTCAGTGCAGGTAGAAACGCGGCGAACATCAGGTAAGCTTATCGCGACCCAGGGATACGTGGTGGGCATCGAGATCAGCGGCAGCGGCTCGCGCCAATCGGTCGCGCTGGCCGACCTCGACGGCAATATCCTTCACCAGGTGCGCCGCCCGCTTGACTATGTTCCAGATACCACAACTGTCCTGCAGCTCCTCGACGAAATGCTTGCCATGGTTACTGCGCCCGAGCGCTTGCAGGATGGGCGCATCTTGCGTGTGGGAGTCGCTGCCGGCGGATTGGTAGATGCAGCTTCGGGTGTAGTGCGCAGGCTGCATCATGCGCATGGGTGGGATAACTTTCCCTTGCAAGACTACCTGGCGAATAAACTTGATATACCTTGTATAATTGATAACAATGCCAACGCGGTCGCGCTGGCAGAAGTCCAGCACAGGACAACTACGCCTAACGAGAGCAACGATCGCCGGTCTGATCGCGTTGTTATGTATGTAGGGCTAGGGCGTGGAATCGGTGGCGGCCTGGTGGCGGATGGCAAAATTTATCACGGCACAACGGGCATGGCCGGTGAGATAGGGCACATGCTGGTGAAAGAAAATGGGCCAAAGTGCTCGTGTGGTGGCTTTGGCCACCTTGAGGCCATTGCATCGGCTCAGGCTATTGTACGCGCCATGATCGGCCTCTCAGTCGAGCATTCGCAGGCAGAAGCAGCTATTCGCCGCATTACGGGAGGCAGGGCCGAGCGGATTACTGTCGAGCAGGTCTTTCAGCTTGCCGCTGAGGGAGATAGCGTCGCAAAGCATATTGTTGAAGATGTATGCTCCTCGCTGGCAGTAGCCCTGGTCAATATCGTTCATGTCATAAACCCTGGATTGATTATCCTGGGCGGCCAGGTAGCGGCAGCGGGAGACTTGCTGATCGAGCCTCTCAAAATGCGTATGCACGCGCTGGCGCTGCCTGAGGCTATGCAATCACTACGCATCGTGCGGGGTGTCTATGGTTCAGAGGCAAATATTGTAGGAGCCATTACCCTGGCCCTTCAGGATATATAATTCAATCAAGTGGAATACATACGAGGAGTATTGTGGAAACAAGCCGGGTCATCGATGGGCACTACCTGCCACAGCGCTTGATAAGACGAGGCCAGTTCAGCACTGTCTATCAAGGTATGGATCAGAAATTGCAGCGCGTTATTGCTCTGAAAGTTGTTCCACCTGCCTACATAGCGGACTATGCAGCGGCAGCCCGTGTGACCTCTCAATTTTCTCATCCCAATATTGTTGGCCTCTACGATCTCATCGTCGAGCCTCAGGCGCTCTACCTCATAGAGGAGTACGTCGAGGGGGTTGATTTCGCCTCGCTACTGCAGGCGCAGCTCACACCTTACGATATCATCGATATAGGCCAGCAAATTTGCCTGGCGCTGATCTACGCTAGCAGTTCTCCGCGCCGGGTTTGTCATGGCGATCTCACTCCCTCGGCGCTCATACGTGATCACCACGGGCGTGTGCGCGTCAATAATTTTGCCCTGCCCGCCGATCTGCAATACTTTACGGCCTGGAGCGCAGTGGGTGGTGATGGTATCCCCTTCGCTGCCGGAGACCTGCCAGCGGGCGCTGAAAGCGAAGGGCGGCGTGCCGATGATACCCGCGCTGCTGGCCTGCTGCTCTACCAGTTGCTTGCCAGGCGCTCTGAACCGCCAACTGATGGCAGGTTGCGCTTCCCTCGCTATGTTCCGCCGGAATTATGCGAACTGGTTGCTCGCACAGTTATACGGCAACACCCGCAGCGCATTGCATCGGCTCATGTGCTTTATGATGAATTGGAAGCGCTGGAGGAAACCTTAGAACCGCCTGCTCCTTCCCTGCTTGCCCAGGCAGCCAATCCGGCCTACCAGCAGGTGCCCGCGCCGCAGCAATTCTCGCCTGCAAGCGCCATGAATCCAGAGCCTCTCGCCGGTCATCCCGTGAATCCTGGCCACGAGCCGTCTAGATACATTCCTGGCAATAGCCCGCATGCAGCATTGGAGGAGCCAGTTCCCAGCGACGACCTGACGGTAGCCGATCCTTCCTTTAGAGTAGCCCCGCCTCCAGCACAGTATGCGCTTTATCCACCCGCTGCACCTTTAGCGCCCTCCGTTCCGCCAGCTTCAACACGTCGCTCTTCTCTGCCGCTGCTGCTCCTGCTCGGCCTCATCGTCTTCGTCCTGTTCTTTATCGTTGGCTATTTTGTGGGCGTTCTCCTGGTCCATTAATTCATCATGCTTGTTGTTTCCAGCGCTCTGCATCCCGCTGCCGGTACTTAGCCATTACATCCTCAAAAGCAGTGTCAAGATCGATATTGAGAGAATTTGCCAGCGAAGCCAGGATAAAAAGAACATCGCCGATTTCAACTGCCATATTTCCCTGCCTCTCGCTGCCCTTTTTGGATTTCTCGCCATACTCATGATTGATCTCGCGGGCCAGTTCGCCCACCTCCTCTGTGAGCCGGGCCAGACTTGAAAGCGGCGCCCAGTACTGGCTCTTCCACTCCTCTTTGATCAGCCTGTCTATCTCCTCTTGCACGTCGCGTAGTGTTCGCATGCTGCTGCCTACCTGTTGATAATCCTCTGTATGGAATGAATTATAGCCCATGTTCCGATGATGAAATTTAACGACCAGGATCGGGAATGAGGGTGAGAGGAGTGGTGTGATGGGGATGGACGAGGACAAGCACAAGGCCCCCTCCCATCCTCGTCTCCACCCCTTGTCCCTACAGGCGACGATCTGCCGGATTTGATATTATACTCCTGTGGTTGGCTCTGGCAGGCTTTCGAGCATGTAGCCGTAAGGCATGTTCTCAGTGTTCCAGGCAAAGCCGGTATGCCCCAGGCGATCCACGATGATCAGCCCGCCTGTCCCTCCCGTTTTCGCGCTGAGCAGGGCAATCGCTCTCTCTGCCGCCTCGCGAGCGGAAGCTCCATGTGTCACGTAATCAGCAGCTTGCCTGGCGATGAGCAGGCGGATAAAATTTTCCCCAAGCCCGGTGCAGGAGACAGCGGCTTCTTCACAGGCATAGAAGCCACAGCCCACCAGTGGCGAATCGCCTACCCGCCCCGGATATTTGTTGGTTATGCCTCCTGTTGAGGTAGCCGCAGCCAGCACGCCCGCACTATCCAGCGCCACCGCTCCTACTGTACCATGCTCTTCCTCATTTGCCTGTATTGAGCTTGCTCCCTGCCCTTGTGTGCCTGCTTCCTGCGCCTGGGCCTGCCGCGCCTTCCAGATATTGTACTGCCGCTCAGTAAACAGATCGTCGTAATTACAGAAGGGAATACCCTGCTCCTCAGCGAAGCGCTGCGCTCCCTCGCAAACCAGCAGCACATGGGGACTTTCCAGCACTTTGCGCGCCAGCGAGATCGGGTTCTTGATCAGCTCGACGCATGCTACCGCGCCAACATCGAGCGTTCGTCCCTCCATGATACCGGCATCTAATTCAATTGTCCCCCTGCTGGTAAGGCAAGCTCCTCTGCCCGCATTGAAGTTGGGATTGTCTTCTAATACGCACACTGCCGCCTCGACGGCATCGAGGGCAGAGCCTCCTTCCTGCAAGATACGCCAGCCTGCCAGGGTGGCTTCCCTGCATCCCACCTGGACCGCTTCGACTCGTTCAGCAGTAATAGTGCCTCCTGCCCCTCCATGAACAACAATCGCAATTGGCATTTATTCTATCTCCTCGTCTTTGGATGGTCTGGGGATATTGTATCACGAACAACATTGACAAGCCCCGCTTCTCCCTGTTACCCTAATGTATGGTGGAAATCAGCGCTTTCTGGGCGCCCTGGTATTTTCTTGTAGATAAAGGAGCCATACATTCATGAGCCAGCCTCTCAGCGGTATACGCATTCTTGACCTCTCCCGCTTGCTCCCCGGCGCCTATGCATCGCAGATGCTGGCGGACTTTGGGGCCGATGTCATCAAAGTCGAGGAGCCTGGAAGCGGCGATTATGGCCGCTCTATGCCGCCGCAGGGTCCTGGCGGTATGAGCCTGTATTTCGTGGCGATCAACCGCAACAAGCGCAGCATATCCCTGAATCTTAAGTCGGAACAGGGACGCGAAATTTTTCTCCGCCTGGTACGCCAGTCTGATGTCGTATTAGAGAGCTTTCGCCCAGGTGTCATGGAGCGCCTGGGCCTGGGATATGAGCAGCTTAAAGAGCACAAGCCTGGGATCATTTATTGTGCCATCAGTGGTTACGGCCAGGATGGCCCATATCGCTTGCGGGCCGGGCATGACCTGAACTATGCAGGCTATGCCGGTCTGCTCCACTACAACCGTGATATCAACGGGCAACCTGTGATGCCACCAACGCAACTCGGTGATCTGGCAGGTGGGAGCTATATGGCGGTTATAGGCATCCTGACAGCCCTTGTAGGGCGCGCGCAGACCGGCGAGGGCCGCAAAGTCGATGTCTCCATGACCGAGGGTGTCATGTCGCTGCTGCCGCTGGCCGCTACCGTCTACCTGAATACCGGCAAGGCCCCGCGCCCGGGGCTATCTTCCCTGGATGGCGGCCTTCCCTGCTACAATATCTATGAGACAAAAGATGGCAAGCATATCACGCTGGCCGCGCTGGAGCCAAAATTCTGGCATGCCTTCTGCACCCATATCGGCCACCTCGAGCTGCTCCCATTCCATACGCCTGTTGGGCCGGGCGAGCGCGAGCAGGCAATAGATATCCTGCGGGCCGTGTTTAAAACCAGAACGCGCGATGAATGGATAGCTGAACTGAGCGAGATCGATACCTGTATTGGCCCCGTCTACAGCCTGGACGAGGCGCTGAATGATCCCCAGGCCCAGGCGCGTGGGATCAGCACCAGCAGCAAGAGAGGGGAAGACGAATTTCGCACGCTGCCAACATTCCCGCGCATGTCTGGTGTCGAGAACGAAGACCGCTACGCTCCGCCACTGCTGGGCGAGCATACCACTGAAGTGTTGCGCGAGGCCGGCTATAGTGAGGCAGAGATTGAGCAGTTCAGGGCAGGAGGGATAATTTGAATGCACGCCATTGTAGGGGCGCGATTGATCGCACTCGCCGCCCATTGATTACACCCGACCAGGCAGGGCAGATCATGAACCAGTACCTCGATGACCTGAAAACCATCGTGAATATCGACTCTGGTACCTATACGAAGCCGGGTATTGACCGGGTCGCAGCTTATTTGCAGGAACGTTTTCAGGCCTTTGGCTTCTCTACAGATATTGTCCAGCAGGATGGCTATGGCAACCACCTCGTTGCCACCCATATGGGTAGTGTATCTGCTGGCCCTCGTATCCTCTTGATCGGGCACATGGATACGGTATTTGCAGAAGGCGAGGTCGAACGCCGGCCCTTTACCATCAGCCAGCGCAATGGCCATCGCACTGCTACCGGCCCGGGCGTGCTGGACATGAAATCTGGCCTGCTTATCGGCATGTATGCTCTCCACCTGCTCATCGCTGCGCAGCAGGCCAGTTATCAAAGGGCGACCTTTATATGCAACAGCGACGAGGAAATAGGGTCTCCGAGCAGCAAACCATTGATACAGGAGTTAGCCCGGCAAGCGGATGTGGCTCTGGTGCTGGAGCCAGGCCGCGCGCTCAACACAGTCGTCTCCTCGCGTCGCGCCTCAGGGCAGTATCGCGTCGAGGTACGAGGTGTCTCTGCTCACGCCGGTGTTGAGCCGGAGCGCGGGCGCAATGCCATCCTTGAACTGGCTTACCAGGTGCAAAAGATGCAGGCGCTCAACGGCACCATGCCAGGTACCACGCTCAGCGTTGGTGTCATTCATGGCGGCGAGCGCATCAACGTCGTGCCCGATTATGCTTACTGCGAGATGGATGTGCGGGCCAGCGACCGGGAGGGCATTCAGGCAATCGAGGCCGCAATGCGCAAAGTGGTCTCCCAGCACGTCCTGGATGGCACGCACATCACGCTCACGGGCGGTATGTTATCGGCGCCTTTTGAACGCAGCGAGCGCAACGAGAAGCTGGTTCGCCTGGTGAAAGAAGCCGGGAAAGAGCTGGGATTAGAGATCAAGGATGTTAGCAGCGGTGGCGCATCCGATGCCAACAATACCGCTGCTGTGGGCGTACCTACGCTGGATGGCCTTGGCGCCGGCGGTGGCCTCGCGCACAATCCCGGCGAATACATCGAGCTTGATTACCTGCCCACCCGCATTGCCCTGCTGGCCAATCTGATCAGGAAGATCAGCTCGTAACTCCCTCTTATTAGCCACCGGCGTGCAGCAGGTTGATCAGCGAGAGGGTGACCGCTAAGAAGATGAGCACGCTGATCAGGCCAATGATGGGATCGAGCAGGGGCGCGCTCACCAGGCTGCCACGCAGGCGCAGGCGATGGAAGAGGTTTGGGAGCACGATGCCGCAGATGGCGGCAATCAGCAGCGTGAAACCGAAGCCAAGCCCGGTGGCTACCGCCAGTAAAGGGGAGCGCAGGAGGAGCCAGGTGAGCAAACCGGTGACGATGCTGGCCAGCACGCCACCCAGCGTGCCCAGTTGCAATTCGCGGAAGAGGCCGCGCCAGAGATCTCGTCCCCTGCTTGTGCGCAGTTGCCAGCCTGCTATGCCGAGCGCCTGTGTGCCCATACTGCCACTGGTGAGCAAGAGCATGGGCAGCAGGTAAACGATGCTGCTCAATGCCAGGCGCGAACGCAACCCGGAGCGTAATGCACCCAAAACATCCGGTGTCACATGCCCAATAGGTATCAGGCTCGCGCTGGCAGGGAAAGCCGAAAGGAGCATGGGACCGAGAACCTGGTAGAGCACAAGCGCCAGGATAAAGCCGGCCAGCACGTTCACAGAGAGCCAGGTAAGGCGGCTCAGGGCGGCCCGCCAGGAAACACCCTCTTCTTCCTCAAATTCCTCTACGTTCGCACCGGCCATTTCCGAGAAGTCCTCGGCCTGCTCTTCGTGGATAACGTCGATCACATCATCCACAGTGACCAGCCCGACCAGGCGATTCTCGCTATCGACGACCGGTACGCCCAGCAGGTCGTAGCGGGCAATGACGCGGGCCACCTCTTCCTGGTCTGTATCCGTCGTCACTTTGATGACATCGGGATCCATGAGATCGCGCAGGTACGCCGTTGGCTGTGCTACAACGAGCTGGCGGAGCGAGACCACGCCTACCAGGTGACGCTCATTATCTACAATGTAGAGGTAATAGATCATCTCCAGGTGAGCAGAATGCTGGCGCAGGTAAGCAAGCGCCTCCTCGACGGTCATATCCTGGGAGAGCGAGAGCACTTCTGTGGTCATGATGCCGCCGGCGGTCTCCGGACTGTAGCGCAGGAGTTCGCGGATAGGCTGCGCCTCGTCTGCAGGCATCAGGTTCAGGAGGTGTTCGGCCTCCTCTTGAGGGATGTCTGCCAGAATATCGGCGGCATCGTCCGGCGGCAGTATTTCTAGCAGGTCGGAAGCGCGCTCAGGATCAAGCTCGCTCAAAAGCTCATGCTGGAGCGGGGCTTCAACCTCGCTCAGTGTATCTGCTGCCGTCTCGGTATCAAGCTGCTCGAGCACATCTCCGGCCTCTTCGACGTTAAGCTGCTCGAGGATATCGGCAATATCGGCAGGGTGCAGTTCGGCCAGTTTGGTATGGCTAACATTGAGCTGCACCTGGGGTACAACCCCCCCGGCGCTAGCGCCAGCTCCGGCCAGCGCTGGAGCCAACTGGCCGGTGGTTGCGCCAGCTCTCACAACCTCGATTGGTTCAACATAATTCCAGGTGATCGTTCGCTCTGTAAGCTGAACAGGCAGAACGCGAGCTAGTAGCTCGACCGGCGCCAGGATACCCAGCCGGCGCAGCAGGCCGCTAAAGCTGATATCGACACCGATGAGCCTGGCCGTCTTTTTAATTTGCGCCAGTTTCAGATCATTGACTTTGACCACGCGAAAACCCTGGGTATCAACAATTTGCTTGTCCAGAATATCACGACGCAGCCGTAACTCATCTGCTTGTGGCGTATATGGTTCGATCTGGGATTGTTTTACAGTGAGATATATGTGTGGCTCTTCCAGGCTATCTACTTGAGACCAGGGAATGATTATTTCACTGCTGCTATTGCTGAGAGGTAAAGGGGCATGAACCACAATAGCTGTTACAACCGGAAATGTTTCATGTAATCGAACATAGATATCGCGCAGTACACCCAGCCGTCGCCCTTCGATATCATAGACGTGCTTATGAAGCAGAGTGCTGAAAAAAATCAATGGAATCACCACCTTTCTATTTCGCGTATTACGCGCAAAAACGCCTGTAGCTTATCCACACGCATGTGGATAAGCGGAAAACCAATCTACCGCTGTAACGTTCGTTACGGAAATCATACACATAGAGCGGCTATGCACTTCCAAAAACGAGAGAGGTGCATTCCGTTTTCTATGCGAGATTTGTGCATATAGGGTAGCCGCTGATGGGTACACCTATAGGCCGTAGAGAGGACTCACTGGCAGGCGGGGAAGTTCTTACTCGACCATACCTTCCATCATGGAAGATTGATGGAACCATCGAGTAAGTGAGGTGGTGAAGCGCAATCACAAGCAAACGAGGTGATGCGCGAAACGAGCTATCGAAACGATCAGTTACTCTACCTGGTACTTGACTCGATGGTTGAGAAGAACGCTCCCAGCAGCAGGCACGGGCCTACTATAACTAGGGCCAGCGTCCATAATATTCTCACCCTCCTTAGCCCGGCGGTTGTAGCTTGTACAGGGAAGGCATTCTTAACGAATGCCCGGCATCTTGCCTGCCCTGTTGTTACAACCGGGGAAAAACAATGATATGTATCTTTGGAAAGTATAGCACGCTTAGCGCTTGTTAGGCAAGAGTAGGGGATATCAGGCCACCTCTTGCCTGTATGCGAGTGCATGGCGCCTGCGCATCTGGTGGCGAACCAGCCGCAGGTAGTCGGGTACACCCCATAATCTGCCGCCTGGCGCGCTCAGGCCGGCTTCAATGGTCGCGCGCACATCGAGGGCATCCTTGCCTTCAAACCATGTGCAGCCACGTCCAATGGCCCCCAGCGTGTGAGCATCGCTATTGCCAACTTCTGGCCAGCCGTAGAGTTCGCGATTCACGCTCATGGCTAAGCGATTGGCGCCAATGCCACAAAAGCTAGCGTTCCAGGTCTCGATTCCATCCAGCCAGACATCGCCCCTGAAGTAGATGCGATCAAGCACCTCTCGCTGGCAACTATGCCGGAAGAGGGGATTGAGTGGATGCGCTACAATGGCCAGCCCTCCCTGTTCATGGATCAGATCAATGGATCGCTCCATGCTCAGGCCGGGCTGAATGCGTTTCTCGATGAAGAGCGCCAGCAAATGGCCTTCTTTTGTGCTGATCTCTTCACCGGTAATAACATCAAAGCGATAATTACCTTTCGCCCACAGGTCGCGCATGCGTAGCGCCCCTTCGATGACATCGTGATCGGTGAGCGCAATCACGTCGAGATCTGTGTAATGCTGGACGTGATAGAGAATCTGCTCAATAGTTGCAAGACCGTCACTATAGGTGCTGTGCATATGAAGGTCGGCCTTGCCCAGTTTGCCGGAATCATATGCTTGTTGCCGGGTCATTTGCCTGCGCCTGGCCAGCACGGCGGTGCATAAGTTTGCGCTTTCATATGCTCTGGTCACCACGCTGCGTCCGTTTATTGTCATATCGGTCCTTCTTAACTAGAACTTATTCGTAACCCTGGCCTCCCCAAGGGAGGCCACTACATCTTCTAGCCCAAAGGAGGGACGATATGTAGTGACTCCCCTTGTGGGAGTCAGGCTATGATCCTCCCTCTTCAGGCGGCTATGGCTCCTCAGGAGTGATCTCTGCTTCAATGAGAGCTTCACCAAATGGGAGCGATTCTAACTGGACGGCAGGATCAACAAGCGCATCGAGCCACTGGAGGCAGGAGCGATAGCGAGCTTTGTCCAGGGAGCAGTAGACCTGCCGCCCCTCGCGGCGGGTAAGAATGAGACCGGCGCGGCGTAGTTTGCGCAAGTGCCATGAAGCAAGTGGCTGGCTAAGCCCCAGCATACCGGTCAGCTCGGAAACGGTAATTTCGTCCTGGCGGGCAAGGTAATAGACGATAGCCAGGCGAGCGACGCCGGCCAGAGCTTTTACCATGATTTTGAGTTCGCGCCAGTTGTTCATTCAATTACTATCCAGATTGCGACAGAGGTTTTATAAAGGAACATTTATAAAATGTTCGTTCATATGATACCGGATACGGCCGCAATTGTCAAGTTCTCTTGACACTTATGTTACAATGGCAGGGAAATTGCTCCCGTAGCTCAACTGGTAGAGCAGCGCACTCTTAATGCGGTGGTTCAGGGTTCGAGTCCCTGCGGGAGCATTATTTTTTTCTTATTTTTACGGCCAGATCATGACACAAAGATGTCAGGGGCAGGAAGGCCGATATGACGTAATAGCCTTCCTGGTTGCCCATCGGAAGCCTCTTTTGTCTCCAGCTCGACAACCTCTCCCGGTTCGATGGTTACCAGGGGAGGGATGCTATGATCCCAGCGGCAATGTGTGCGCTGCCGGGTCAGTCGATATTTGATATCCATTACCATGTTAGTTCTCCTTCATACCATTAATGATAAACATCTATGCAGAAAAAACAATGGACATTTGTTCAGTTGGTGGCGCCTATTTTGAGCATTTTATGTATACATGATAGCGGCGTCATACATAACAGGTGGTATCTCACATAAGAAGTATGCTATACTTGGTTGGGCGAGCATATCAGGGTACCCACGAGGGTTAAGAGGGGTAGGTTTTGGAGAGGAGCGAAGAGCGAGGAGGCACGGGGACAAGCACAAGGCCCCTTCCCATCCTCGCCTGCCACAGGTTTGCTATGCAGGGCGACAACGACGCTGCCGCGTCTCGTGTTCTGCGAACACTCAGTCGCCCTGCAAGGTAGCCTTGTCCCTACAGGCGACGATCCGCTTAAGAGCCGTGTTCACGGAAAAACCTACCCTTGTAAAACCCACGAGGGGCCCCCACCATATTATGTGCAAACAAGGTCAAATCGAGGGTTTACTTCAGCTTGCAGAATGGTCAGGAAAAACACACACAAACAGGGCGCTTAGAGTATCGAACGCTGCTGAATAAGCGCTACATGATTCTGGGCACGATTGGGCGCGGAGGGATGGGAGCCGTTTACAAGGCGCAGGATACGAAGCGCCAGGAGCTTTGCGCCATCAAAGAGATGAGCCTCTCGATGGTGCCGCTCGAAGAGCGCGCGCAGGCTGTGCAGAATTTTGAGACAGAGGCCAGGATGCTGGCCAACCTGCATCACCCCAACCTGCCGGCCTTTACAGGAAGGTTCACTGAAGGCTCGCGGCACTTCCTGGTTATGGAATATATCGATGGGCTTACGCTCGAAGACTACCTGGAGCGCAACAATGGCCCTTTTCCTGAGCTGCGTGTTTTAGGGTGGGCGCGGCAGCTCTGTGATGTGCTAGCATACTTGCATAGCCAGCGCCCGCCGATCATTTTCCGCGACCTGAAGCCGGGGAATATCATGCTCGCGCGCAATGGTCGCATCAAGCTCATCGATTTCGGGATTGCCCGCTTCTTCCGTGTGGCAGGTGCGAAAGATACGCAACTGCTTGGCACACCTGGCTACGCTCCCCCCGAACAATATGGAAAAGCCCAGACCGATGCCCGCTCGGATATTTACTCCCTGGCCATGACCTTGTTTCACCTGATGACTGATACGCTTTCTGAGCAGGGTTTTGGCCTGAAGGACGTTCATGAACAATTCCCGCAGATTTCCCTGCCTGTGGCACGCGCTCTTGAGAAGGCAACCGCGCTCAACCCTGATGATCGCTTTCAAAACGCCGAGGCCTTTCGCCGCGCACTGTTTGGTGAAGGCACCTTCCTGTTTGAGCATGGTGAGCAGGCGACAACGCCGGAGGAGCTGGCAGAGCTATGCGCTCGCTACCCCGAAGAGGCGGCGGGTTATCTCTATTCCGGTGAGATCGAGGCCTGGATGGAGGATATTGGCAACACGAGCCTGGCGCGAAAGGCCATACATATCCGTAAAGTAGGGGATGATCCTGAGAAAGCTGTTGAGCGGTTTTTGCAGGAGGTGATGGGGCCTCACGCACACCTGCGCAAGTATACAGTAGCGCAGGCGGCGGGAACGAGCCGGAGAGAGAGTACCTGGTCCGCCAGCTTGCGGCAGAGTCTGGATTGGTTCTCGCATAGCCGGCCATCACGAGAGATTGTTGTGCAGCCCGGCAGCATCGATTTTGGCGAGGTATATCAGGGCGTTTCCGAGCCGATGGCTTTATCTATTAGCGGCTATAAGGGCGCATATGTGCGCGGGTCAATTGCGGCAACCGAGCCCTGGATTCTCCTCGACAAAACCAGCTTCGACGGGATGAGCACTGTTGTCCACGTGCGAGTTGATACGACCGGCCTGCTGGGTTCGGTACGCTATACAGGCAAGATCCTGGTGACGCCTGAGAGCGCCGGTACACTGGATAGCCAGGAAGACGACGATGAGCAGGACATCGTTGTGCGTGTGCAGGTGGGCGTACTCAGCTTGAGTGGCACAGGGAGCCAATCCTCTGTTGGTAAGAGTAAGAGCCAATCGCCCGGCACGCTCCTGGAAGAAGACGACCAGACGCTTATAGCGGGTACAGGGCGCACGGCAATGAACTCGCGCCCCGGCACCAGTGGCTCTAGTAATAGCCAGGCTGCTTCAGCGCTGCCCTATGGGCAGGCGAGGTATGACGAATACAGGGCGAAGTATGGGCCGCCAGGAAGCGGGAGTAGCGGCGCTCCCGGTACGTGGAACCAGCCGCAGGCATCTCTCAAACAGCGTCCCTGGCTGCAGCGCATCCTGATGGTCTCCACCGCCTTTATGCTGGCCAGCCTCTTCTATGTCATACTGGCATATATGCCTCAGATAGCGCAAGGGTCCCTGCTATCAAATAATGCGTGGTTTATTGTCCTTCTTGCAGGTATGATACCGGCGGCAACGCTGGGCGCGCTTGTAGTCAATGGGAGCAAGAGCCTGCGAGATATTCTCAATCGTCTCTGCACCGGGCTGTGTAGCGCGCTGCTCGTGCTGGGGCTTGCCGAGCTGATCTGGCGGGCCATCCTCCAACTGAATATCCCGCCGCTGCAACTGTTTATAATGTTGCTTGTTGCAGCTATAGGAGCATCCTATGGAACCAGTGCCAGGGTAAGCGAGCGGGTGCTGAGAGTAGTTACGCGCACAATGAGGTACCTGCGCAGGGTCACACTCACTGTTGCGGTGGTGCTGGGTGGCATCCTCGGCTTCTTCCTGACAATTGGCTTCCCCTTTACGCTGTTCACGCTTGTTGGCATCTTGAGCGGTGTTGTCATTGCTGCTCTGCTCATCCTGCGCGCAAGCTACCTGGTCAAACAGCGCTACCCATGAACGATACTCTTCCACGTCTTGTCGTTGTGCTCGGCCCAACCGCATCAGGGAAGAGCGGGCTAGGCATTGCCCTGGCGCAGCGCTTTCATGGCGAGATCGTCTCCGCCGATTCGCGCCAGGTTTACCGTGGGCTGGATATCGGGACGGCGAAAGTGACGCCTGAGGAGCGAGCGCTTGTGCCACATCACCTGCTGGATGTGGCAGACGTTCGCGAGGTCTATACGGTCTCTCAATACCAGCAGCAAGCTATCGCCGCTATCAACGATATCCTGGCACGTGGGCGGCAGCCGTTTCTTGTGGGCGGGTCGCCGCACTACATCCAGGCGGTCGTAAATCATCTCAATATTCCTGCAATCCCTCCCCAACCGGCGCTGCGCCAAGAACTTGAACGCCGCCCGTTACCAGAATTGCTGGCACAACTGGAACAACTCGATCCCGAAGGCGCTACATTCATTGATCGCAGCAACCGGCGTCGCGTCATTCGTGCCCTGGAAGTGTGCCTGGTCTCGGGCAGGCCTTTTTCTGAGCAGAGGAGAGCAGGGCAGCCGCTTTATAACAGTTTGCTGCTGGGGATACACTGGCCGCGTGAAGTCCTGTACCGGCGCATTGACAGGCGTGTCGATGAACGCATGCAGCAAGGGATGGTGCAGGAAGTACGCGATCTGCTGGCTCAAGGAGTTAGCCACGAGCGGCTGGAATCGCTGGGGCTGGAATATCGCTTTATCAGTCGCTGGCTCAGGGGTGAGTTTGCCAGCGAGCAGGAGATGGTGCAGCGCCTGAAATATGCCATTCACGATTTTACGCGGCGGCAGTTGACGTGGTTCCGCAGGGATAGCAGGATTGTGTGGATCGAGGGAGGTGATGTGGAGCGAGCTACGGAGATCGTGCGGGCATTTCTGGGGTAGCAATGGGCGACCACCGTGGTCGCCCATTGTCTTATAAAGCTATCAACTTACCTCGTAAGCCTTCTCTCTTCTGTAAGCGGCGGGGGCGTCGTTGATGGCGCCTGTCTCCTCCATAATCTGGCGGAGCTGGTTGGCGTCGATGGTTTCGTAGAGGCGTAAGGCGCGCGCAATGCGATCGAGCGTCTCCCGGTGCTCAGAGAGGAGGGTGAGTGCGCGGTTATGGGCCTTCTTTACCAGGCGCTCGACCTCTTCATCAATCAGCGCAGCGGTCTTCTGGCTGTATTCGGGGCGTGCGGCCAGGGCTGTCCCGGCAAAAGGATCTTCACGATCGCTGAAGGAGACCATGCCGACGCGCTCGCTCATGCCCCAACGAGCGATCATCTGGCGAGCAATGGCAGTGACGCGCTGCAAATCGTTTTCCGCGCCCGTCGTGATGCGCCCTATGGCGACCTCTTCGGCAGCGCGCCCGCCCAGGGCCGTTACTAACTGGTCTTCCAGGTACTCTTGAGCGTAGTTGTAGCGATCATCCAGCGGGGTATACTGCGTTACGCCCAGGGCCTGGCCTCGCGGGACAATCGTGACCTTGGTGACCGGATCGACGTGCTCGAGCAGGAGGCCGGTCAGGGCATGGCCACCCTCATGATAGGCGACGACGTTCAGGTCCTCTTCGGAGAGGATGAGCGGGCGCTCGGCCCCCAGGAGGATTTTATCCAGGGCCTCGTCGAAGCAGGCCTGCGTCACGGCATCGAGATTGCGGCGAGCGGCGAGCAGGGCCGCCTCGTTGACCAGGTTGGCCAGGTCTGCGCCGACCATACCGGGAGTGGCACGGGCAATGGTGATCAGATCGACATCTTTTGCCAGTGGCACGTTGCGCGTGTGTATCTTGAGGATGGCCAGGCGGCCATTCCAGTCGGGGCGATCAACCGTGACGCGGCGATCAAAGCGCCCTGGGCGCAGGAGAGCTTTATCGAGGCCATCGGGCCGGTTGGTGGCGCCGATCACGACGACGGCCTGCCGGGCGTCAAAGCCATCCAGTTCGACCAGCAACTGGTTCAACGTCTGTTCGCGCTCATCATTGCTGTTAATGCTGGCCCCACGCTGGCGACCGACGGCATCGATCTCGTCGATGAAAATGATGCTGGGAGCCGCCTTTTTCGCCTGGTCAAACAGATCGCGTACACGGCTGGCGCCAACGCCGACCAGCACTTCCACGAACTCGGAGCCGCTCATGGAGAAGAAGGGCACCCCGGCTTCACCGGCGACGGCGCGGGCAAGCAGCGTTTTCCCGGTGCCCGGAGGGCCTACCAGGAGCACACCACGCGGAATCTTCCCCCCCAGGCGCTGGAACTTCTGAGGCGTTTTGAGGAATTCCACAACCTCAACAAGATCGTTCTTCGCCTCGTCCACGCCTGCCACATCCGCAAACGTCGTGCTGGGCCGGTCTTCGAGAATCAATCTCGCCCGGCTCCTGCCGAAGCTGAAGATGTTCTGCTGGCTTTGTGTTGCCCGGCGCACAATAAAGAAGAACACGCCGAAGATCAGTATCCAGGGTAACAGGTTGAGCAAAATGTTCACCAGCAGATTACTATCACTGCTGGGTTTGGCCTGGTAGCTGACGTGGTACTGGTTCAACAGCGCGGGGAGATTAGGATCGCCGTTCGGCAACTGGGTAAAGTGGAACTGTGTGGAGGTCTTCACGTTTCCACTGGTATCGGTAACGGTGATCGGGTTTCTAAAATCACCGTAGGCATCCTGCCCCTGGAAGGTGACATCCTTAACGTTGCCATCTTTTACCTGTTGAACAAACGTGCTATAGGGAATATCTATGGTATTAGAGCCACTTCCACTTGAGCTCTGGGTGAAGTATTGGAAAAGTCCCCAGCCCAGCAATAAGACGGCCATAATGAGCACTGTGCGCACAATCAGAGGAGTGAGGTTATTTTTGCCGGGCCCTCCACCATTGTTGCCGTTGCCGCCATTATTGGGGCCTTGCGGGATAGGCGGCCTCTCATTGGGATTTCGTTGATACATATATCTAGCCTGAACATCCATCTAGTATCAGACCTGCTTTCTGCAACCATAAAGCATCTCGCGCAGGGATGCCAGTTGCGCGCATGACCTTGTCTGTGGTTTTGATTGAATGAAGTTCATACTATATTTTATCATAATCAAGCCCACGATAGGCTGCTTCTATCTAAGGAATACGTTTGTGATGGCGGAAAAGTTATGTAAGGAAGACATTGCTTGGAAAATGACGAGGGCAACTCTTTCAAAGAGTTGCCCTGATGATGCGATTTTGCGAAATAAGTAGCGGGGGGAGGATTCGAACCTCCGGCCTTTGGGTTATGAGCCCAACGAGCTAACCACTGCTCCACCCCGCGTCGTTTTTGCCTCTTTGGTTTTGGCTTCTTTAGAATACTACAAATGTTGCTACTTGTCAAGTTTCGCGCGCAGCGGGTCTCCATTCTTTGAGGTGATTGACGAGGATGGGCCGATAAATCGGCGCTGGCCACGATAAATCGGGTTCCACGATTAATCGGGAACCTACGTTCGCCCGCAAGGATGGAGAGCCTATGTAGCGAGGGTAAAGGTGCCAGAAGCAAATTGACATGCCTTTTTGTCTTAGACTATACTAAATGAAGTAATGAGATGAAAGGAAATAATTACTTGCTCGTCGATAGTCACGCGCATATTGATGCTCCCCGTTTCAATGCAGACCGCGAGGCTGTGATTCAGGCTGCGGTTGCCGGTGGCGTGACCTGTATGATCGATCCAGGCGTGGATCTGGCGTCGAGCCGGGCTGCTCTTTCCCTGGCAAAGACGCATCCTGGCGTTGTGTATGCAGGTGTTGGTGTGCATCCACATGACGCCACTACCTATAATGATGAGGTAGGCGAGCAGTTGTGTGAGCTGGCACGGGAGCCAGAGGTGGTGGCGATTGGTGAGTTCGGCCTGGATTATTACCGCATGCTTTCCCCGCGCGATGTGCAGCGAGCCGTCTTTTGCGTCCATCTTGAGCTTGCTCGCGCCTGTAATTTGCCCTGTATCATTCATGTACGCGACTCGCATGACGATGTAATCGAACTGCTACGCGCGCATGGGCAGGGTTTGCGAGGAGTCTTTCACTGCTTTTCTGGTGATGTTGCCCAGGCCGGAGAATGCTTGTCTTTCGATGGTTTCCTGCTTTCGTTCGCCGGCCCACTGACGCGTCAGGGAAATGCCTTGCCGGAGGTCGCTCGCCTGGCACCGCTGGATCGCATCCTTGTCGAGACCGATAGCCCTTATCTCGTGCCAAAGCCGCTACGGGCAAATCGCAACGAGCCGCTCTTTGTCAAATATATCGCCGAGAAGCTGGCTGAAATTCGCGGGATGACATTACCAGAAATTGCGAGGATTACTACGGCCAATGCTACACGCTTATTTGGTTTAGGAGAACAACATGAAACTCTTTAATACGCTTACCCAGTCGCTCGAAGAATTTATACCGCTCGATGATAAAAATGTTCGCATGTATGTATGCGGCGTAACGCCCTATGATACCACGCACCTGGGTCACGCTTTTACCTATGTTTCATTCGATACGCTGATCCGTTATTTAGAGTTTCTTGGCTACACGGTGCGCTATGTGCAGAATGTGACCGATATTGACGATGACATTTTGCGCAAGGCGCGCGAAGTTGGCCTTCCCTGGGATGAACTGGGCAGACGCGAGACGGCCCGTTACCTGCGAGATATGGATGCGCTCAACGTGCGCCGTCCTACGGTTTACGCTCACGCCACCGAAGAGATACCAGCGATGCTTGAGATCATCCAGACCTTGCTGGCACGCGGCTATGCTTATGAGAGCGGCGGCAGTGTCTATTTCAGTATCAAGCAAGACCCGGAGTTCGGAGTCATGGCACGGGCTATCGGGCTGAACGACTATCATGCAATGCTGGCCATCGCTAATGAGCGCGGCAACTATCCAGACGATCCGCGTAAGAAGGATCCGCTTGATTTTGTGCTCTGGCAAGCGCAGGCGCCGGGCGAACCGGCCTGGCCCAGCCCATGGGGGCCTGGACGGCCTGGCTGGCATATTGAATGCAGCGCTATGTCCATGAAGTATCTCGGCTCGCAACTTGATATTCATGGTGGCGGAGCAGATCTGGCCTTCCCGCACCATACCTGCGAGATCGCGCAGTCCGAGCACTTTACCGGAAAAGCGCCCTTCTCGCGCTTCTGGGTACATACCGGTATGGTCTATCAGGGAGGTGAGAAGATGAGCAAATCGCTTGGCAACCTTACGCTTGTGAGCGAGCTGCTCAAGACGTACAGCGCCGATGCGATCCGCTTCACCTTGCTTAACCACCACTATCGCTATCCCTGGGAGTGCTTCCCAGGGGATCTCCAGGATGCGACAGAGATAGTTGAGCTTCTCCAGCAAGTACGATCCATTGCGGGAGAGCAGGCAAATGGAGAAGATACGATGCTGCGGGGCCGCTTCAAGGCTGCCATGGATAACGATATGAATACGCCAGAAGCCCTGCTCTTGCTCAGGCGGGCGGCTGAGACAGTGATGGTCAATCACGATGCCGGTACTGCTGCGGAGGTTGTGAGGCTTGCCCGGTTATTAGGGCTGCAGCTTTAGCCGGCCCACGTGCCAATGATGAACCTTAAATAAATAGCGGGGTATACGAGGAATTACCTTTGGGCCGATAATGAATGGTACCGACCAAAACCGGTGATGATGGTGAAGAAGTGGGAGGAGGGGAAGCGCGAGGGCAAGCACAAGGCCCCCACCCCGCGCCACATCCGCAGGTTTGCTATGCAGGGCGACAACGACGCTGGCGCGTCTCGTGTTCTGCTATTACCTCTCCCCCGGAGAGGGTGACTCAGTCGCCCTGCAAGGTAGCCTTGCCCCTACAGGCGACGGGATCGTTTCCCCATGACCGGTTTTGGCTGGTAAAATTCTAAATCGGGCCCATACTTGTGTTCTGCTGGGCTGTATGGTACACTTTTGAATGGAATAATAGGGCATAATTCAAGGGTTATAAGTAGTAGATAATTGCTATTTCAAAAAGGCTTTTACTTCTGTAGCGCAGGCAGAAGTGGAAATAGAGAACGACAATTTGAATGAGCAGGCACAAAGCATAAGGATAGATGCAGGTGTGCCTGAGATGAGAAAAGAAAGCTACACTTCAAAGTGAAGTGTAAGGAGGTTTTTTGTACCTTGACAACAGAAAAAATTCGACTTATCCCGCTAGGAGGACTAGGGGAAGTCGGAAAGAATATGATGGTTGTCGAATATGGGGACGACATCTTCATCATTGATGCGGGCGTGATGTTCCCGGATGATGAAATGTTGGGAGTGGATCTGGTTATTCCTGATACGAGTTACCTTGATGATAAGAAAGACCATATACGCGGTATCCTCATTACTCACGGTCATGAAGATCATGTTGGAGCTCTTCCCTATGTCTTACCAATGCTCGATTTCCCTCCCATTTATGCGACCCGCCTGACACAGGGTTTGATCAGTGTGAAGCTAAAAGAGCAGAAGCTCCTCGAAAAAGCAACCATCAACGTAGTTACTCCCGGTGACCTGGTGGAACTTGGAGAGTGCCTTGTTGAATTTTTCCGTGTGAATCACAGCATTCCAGATGCCATAGGCATTGTTATTCATACGCCTATCGGCGTCGTTGTACATACCGGCGACTACAAATTTGATCACACGCCCATCTATGGAAAGCCGGCAGATTTTGGCACGCTGGGGCGCATTGGCAACGAGGGCGTGCTGGTGATGATGGGCGATAGCACACGGGTTGAATCGCCAGGATATACGCCGTCGGAGCGCGTGATCAATGACTCGCTCGATAAAATTTTCGCGAACGCGCCTGGTCGCATCTTGATTGCCACCTTTGCGTCGCTGATCTCGCGCGTGCAGCAGATCGTTGATACTGCCGTCCGCTATGACCGGCAGGTCGCGCTGGTAGGGCGCAGCATGATCAACAACGTGCAGATGGCAATAGACCTGGGTTACCTGAATATTCCAGCGAGTACGCTCATTCGCGCTGAAGACATCAACAGGTATCCACCGGAGCGCGTGGTGATCATCTGTACGGGGAGCCAGGGCGAGCCAACATCGGCCCTTACCCGCATTGCTAACCAGGATCACCGCTTTGTACGCATCCAGCCGGGCGATACAGTTATTCTTTCCGCCACCCCGGTGCCTGGCAATGAAAAATTGGTCAATCGCACCATTAACAACCTGTTTAAGCAGGGCGCGGAGGTCTTCTACCAGGCCATTTCCAACGTGCATGTCTCAGGGCATGCCGCGCAGGAAGAATTGAAGCTGATGCTGAGCCTGCTGCGCCCGAAGTTTTTCGTGCCCATTCACGGCGAATACCGCCAGTTGGTGCTACATGCCAAGCTAGCGCATTCGCTGGATATTCCTCCCGAACATATTGTGATTGCGGAGGATGGAGATGTTATCGAAGCCACGCAGGATTCTATCGAGGTGGTAGACCACGTGGTGTGCGGCAACATCTTCGTCGATGGTCTGGGCGTTGGCGATGTGGGGCAGATCGTCCTGCGCGATCGCCAGGTGCTGGCGCAAGACGGCATCCTGCTGGCGGTGCTCACCGTCGATAAGGAGACAGGGCAGCCGCTGGCCGGCCCGGATATTGTCTCGCGCGGCTTTGTCTACATGCGAGACGCCGAGGAACTCCTGGAGAGCGCACGCGAGCGTATCCTGGAATCGTTCGTGGGTCTGAATGGCCATGCCTCGGACTGGGCGTTTGTCAAAGACAAGATTAAGCATACGCTGAGCGAATTTCTTTACGAAAAGACGCACCGGCGCCCAATGATCCTGCCTGTCGTGATGGAGGTCTAATTAGACCTCCATCGGTTCTCCGTCCTTTGGGGTGATTGACGAGAAGTAGCCGATAAATCGGCGGTGGCAGCGATAAATCGCGCCCTACGTTTCACCCGGAAGGATGGAGACCCCCTCCATCATCCTACTTGCGTCTTTGGAACACTTGCGCTATTATACTGATATCTTCCGAGGCTTCTTGCTTGAAGGAAAGAAGGAGGAACCAGTATGGCGGGCAGCGATCAGGATAAACAGGCCGGTGGAAAGCGCGAGCGCGTGGTGCCGGGCATCATGCGGGGGAAATCCCGGGTGAGCAAAGTCGTTGGGAATGTTGGTCTAAGCTCGCGCCGTAATCGCTTCGAGCAGCGCTCCAGCAGTTCACCGGCGAGACAAAGCTCTCGCAGTTCTTCCGCGGCACGAGGCAGCCGGGGAGGAGCGAAAAAAGGCTCCTCCGCTAAGCGACCTCCGTCCAGAACTGCTTCTCCCGATGGCACAGCAGACTCGCGTGTTATTGCCAGGACACGCAATGCCTGGAATAATTTGCCGCCCCATCACCAGCAGCGCATTCTCAGCCTGATCCTGCTGGGGCTTGCCATCCTGCTGTTTGCCTCCCTGACCGTTTTGCGTTCTTCTCCCCTGCTTAACTTCTTTAGTGGCGCCTTCTTCGTCTTATTCGGCTGGTCTGCCTACCTGCTCGCTCTGGGGCTGATCGCCTTTGCTATAGCTCATTTGATTGAAAGCATACGCAATGAACGCCTTATTCGCTGGCCGTTTGTGATCGGGTTGATTCTGCTCTGGCTGATCCTGCTTGCCGAGAGCCATTTACTTTTAGGAGGGACGACCGGCGGAGTAATTGGCGAACTACTCGCGCGTCCTTTTTTGGGATGGCCCCCGGCTATTGGACACATCGTGCTGATCGGGCTTTTTGGCATTATTACCATTCTGACGTTCCGCATCACGCTTGGGCATGTCCTGTATACCTGGCATGCTATAACCCATCTCTTTTCTTTTGGCCGCAATCGAGCAGCGAACGCGAGTCGAAGCCCGTCGCCTTTTCTCGGCCAGCGCCCGCAGTACAGCCGCTACGGCACTGGATTGCCCCCGTCTTCCGGTGGTGTACCTGGCTCTGCTGATGAAGATGAGGATGCCATCGACTTTGAAGCCGATTTTGACGCCGATGACGATCCCCTGAATGACATCAATTTGCATAAGGAGCAGGTGGGCGCTGCCTCACGCGCATCCCGTTCTGTCCAGCCACTGGATATCGAAGAACACAAAAATGCAGTGCAGGGCGCGCGCCAGCCGGTATTGCCCTTTAACCAGGCTGCTAGGGCGCCCGAGGGAAATCTTCCGGCGATGGAGCCGCTGGCCCCTAATCCCCACAAGGCAAACCAGCCAAAAGCTGTGCCTCCAGGAGCAGGCGCGCCAACTGCTTTACCTGCTGTCGCGTCATCGTGGAAATTGCCCGATATTTCCCTGCTCAATAATCCTGAAGATGTCAAGCTACACATGCTGGGCGATGATACGGCAGCGCTGGCCAAAATCATCTACGATACCTTGCGCAGCTTCCGTGTCGAGGCAGAGGTAAGGCCGGAGGACATCAGTATTGGCCCGACGGTAATCCGCTTTGGCATACGCCCAACCGGCAAGCCAGCAACGAAGCCAGATGAGAAGGGCAAGCCAGTCCCTATAAAAGATGCGGGCGGGAACATCGTTTATGAGCAGCGCACGCGCGTCAGCCGTATCATGGCGCTGCAAAGCGACCTTGCCCTGGTGCTTGAGGCCAAATCCATCCGCATGGAGGCGCCGGTGCCTGGCCGCCCTTATGTTGGCGTCGAGATTCCCAACAAGAATAGCCGTCTGGTGACGTTGCGCGAGGTGCTGGAGAGCAAAGAATACCAGTCAGCCAGAGCAAAATCGAAACTGGCAATTGCGCTGGGCAAGGATGTGGCAGGCTCGGTGCGCGTCGGCGACCTGGCGCGCATGCCGCACCTGCTGATTGCCGGCGCCACAGGTGCGGGGAAGTCGGTAAGCCTGAATGCGATCATTGCCAGTATCCTGATGCAGGCTACGCCTGACGATGTGCGCCTGGTGCTGATCGATCCCAAGATGGTCGAATTGAACATGTACATGGGCATTCCTCACCTGCTTGCGCCCGTGGTGACGGAGGTTGAGAAAGTTATCCCGCTGCTGAAGATTGCCATTAACGAGATGGAGAAGCGCTATCGCGTCTTCTCGAAGCTGGGGGTGCGCAACCTGGATGGCTATCGCAAGCTCCGAGCCGAGAGGATAGCGCATGGCGATACCTCCCTGGAAAATCTGCCTGCTATCGTGATCATCATCGACGAGCTGGCAGACTTGATGATGGCCGCACCTGAAGAAATAGAGGGCATGATCTGCCGCCTGGCGCAACTGGCGCGGGCTACAGGCATTCACCTGGTCATTGCCACCCAGCGTCCTTCGGTCGATGTGATTACAGGCCTGATCAAGGCCAATATTCCGACGCGCATCTCATTTATGGTCAGCTCGGCGGTCGATTCGCGTACCATCATCGATATGGGTGGCGCGGAGCGCTTGCTGGGGCGCGGCGATATGCTCTATCTCCCGGCTGACGCCGGCAGGCCGGAGCGCATCCAGGGCGCCTACGTGGCAGATGAAGAAGCAGAACGGCTGATCGCCTACTGGCGGCAGCAGGCGCTTGCACATGCTAGCACAGCAGGTGGAAGTCAGAGCGGGCCAGGAGCGCAGCAGCAGGCTGTGGTGCCGGGCTGGGAGATCAAGGATCTGCCATCGGATGAATTTGAGCTTGATGATGATCTGCTCGAGCAGGCCGAGGAGGTGGTACGCGAGTATGGCCGGGCCTCTATTTCGCTCTTGCAGCGCCGTTTGCGTATCGGCTATTCTCGGGCGGCGCGGCTCATTGATTTGCTGGAAGAGCATGGGATCATCGGGCACTTTGAGCCGGGTGGGCGCGCCCGCGAAGTACTTGAGAATGGGGGCGCAAACAATGGCGGAGAGGGGCGCACGATGGCCGACGAGGTTGCGGATATCATGGCAGAAGAGAAGGCCCGCGAAGAGTTTCTGAAGAAGCAGGGACAGGGGACGGAAAGCTGATGAATATTATTGTTTTCCTGCACGGCTGGAATATGCTTCTGGTGCTTGCTGCAGGGCTGATTACCGGCATATGGGGACTTATTCTTTACTTCAGGAAGAAAACCGATAGAATCCAGCCATCCTGGCGCATCGCTCTGATTGTAACGGCTATTCTAGGCCTGTTGCAGGGAGTGTTCGGGGTGATCATGCTGCTGGGAGGTCTCAGGCCGGGAAGCCCCAGCGATTCTCTCTATTATTTGCACTATGTCTATGGTGGGATCGTGGCGCTGGTCATTCCCGTTGCTATCACTTATGCGACAGGCGGTAAGAATATACGTAGGGATGTGCTGATCTACAGTCTTGCCGCGCTAATTCTTTTTGCGGCCGGATTCCGGGCCTGGATGACCGGCCCACCATTCTGGCCATGGGTGCCATGATGGTGGGGCCGGATTGAGGACTGATAATGAAATTTGACAATCAAGATCGGCAAAGCCACTCTCTGACATGTCATGCTGAGCGAGTGCAGCCCAGCCCTGAACGCCGTGAAGGGGAAGCATCTGCTACCGATCGGCAGAGATCCTTCGCTTCGCTCAGGATGACAATCCAAAGGTTCCTTATTTTGTTAATGTTGATTATCATACCCTGATCGGAGCTACTATGAAAGCGTCCTTTATTCACCTGGCGGACACACACCTCGGCTATGAGCAGTATGGGGTGCGTGAGCGCTTTAATGATTTCAGCCGCACGTTCTGGGAGATCATGGATGAGGCGGCCAATCGACCCGTCGATTTTGTAGTGATCGCCGGAGATTTATTCAATAAACGAGCTATTGATGCGCTCACCCTGATCCATGCCATAGAGGGGCTGAAGAAGCTCAAGGCGAAGGGAATCCCGGTGATTGCCATCGAGGGGAACCACGACCGCAGCTATTATCGCGACGGCATTTCCTGGCTGCAATTCCTGTGCCACCAGGAGTATCTGATCCTGCTCAACCCGCTCATGCGTGATGGCGCGCCGGTGCTCTCCGCATGGGAGCCGGAGACGATGCTGGGTTCGCACATTGACTTGCTTGGTGGGCGCCTGCGCGTCTATGGCTTGCCCTGGCAGGGTGCGGCAACTCTCCGCAGCATGGAGGGGCTGGCGCAGGCGATGAAGGCCGCTCGCGTCTCAGAAGAGGCGGCAGGGATTGAGTATCGTGTCCTGACAATGCATACGGGTATCGACGGCATTGTCCCGCGCATCCAGGGACTGCCCTCGATAGCGCAGTTCCAGCCTCTGCGCCCCTATGTCGATTACCTGGCCCTGGGCCATGTTCACAAGCCCTATGAATTTGATGGCTGGATCTATAACCCTGGCTCAACGGAGACATGCAGCGCGGAAGAGGTAAGCTGGACAGAACGTGGCTACTATTTCGTCGAAATTGACACGGATGAGCCAGAGCGGATCATCGACCCGGATAAGCACGAGCGCTATCACCATGCCGAAAAGCGCTATTGCAGGCGCCGTCCCTTTGTGCGCTATGAACTGCGCGTGGAGGGACTGAACGAGCCGGATGCACTCTATGCTCGCCTGGAGGACTACTGCCAGCGCGAAGGACCAAAATACCAGGATGAAGCCCTGCGCCCCCTTGTGCAAATAAGCCTGATTGGCACGCTGGGCTTCGATGCAGGCTCGCTTGACCAGCCGCGCATGGAGGAGATGGTACGGAACTACTTCCAGCCCCTTTACGCGCGTGTTGACAACAACACCAACGACCAGGATTACATCCCTGAAGGCGATGAGCTTGACGGGCGCGATCGCTCGGCATGGCACGAACTGGAACGCCGTGTCTTTGAAGAGCTTGTGGCCCGCGATAATCGTTACCTGCCGGCAAAAGAGCAATGGGGTGCTGTGCTGGCCGAGCTGAAGCGCATGGCCCTGGAAAAAGATGATCCTGCTGATATCGCCCAGACTTTACGCGAGAAACGAGCAGAGTTATTAGAGACATAGCTGGGCAGGGACAAGCCCTACCCCTACAGGTTACGGCAGGCAGTCGAGGGATAAACCGGGCGTTACTTTAGAAATTCCATCGCGGCACGTGCCAGTACTTCGACGCCCACAGGCAGCGCATCTTCGTCAACGTTGAAGCGCGGGTGGTGATGCGGGTAGCTTGCTCCCTTCTCCTCGTTTCTGGCGCCAACGATGAAGTAGCAGCCTGGAACCGCATCAAGGAAGTATGCCATATCGTCGCTGGCCGTGGTCATCACCTCGCGGCCAGAGTCTACCCTGTCCTCGCCAACGGATGCGGTCGCTGCCTTGTGTACAACTTCTGTCACGGCAGGATCATTCGTGCAGGGTGGGCAGCCATCGATGATCTGCACATCGCAGGAGCCGCCCATGGCGCTGGCAACGCCACCGGCCACCTCGCCGATGCGGCGCAGCAATTTCTCGCGCTGTTCTTTGCCAAAGGCCCGCATGGTGCCATGCAGTTCTGCCGTTTGTGGAATGATATTAAAAGCGGTACCCGCCTCGACTCGTCCAACAGTGATCACTGCTGGATCAAACGGCGAGGTTTCGCGGCTGATCAATGTCTGAAGCGCTGTAATGATGTATGCGGCTATGACAATGGGATCGACCGACATTTCGGGACGAGCTGCATGCCCGCCCTTGCCCTTCACCGTCAGGACGAACTTATCAGCGCTGGCATAGACGCTGCCTGCTCGCACACCCACGCGCCCAACCGGGTACTCGCTTGCCAGGTGCAAGCCAATGATCGCATCTACTCCTTGCATTGCACCTTCGTCTATCATAGGCTTCGCCCCGCCGATGCATTCTTCTGCAGGCTGAAAAATAAATTTCACGTTACCGGCCAGCTCGGATCGCCGCTTGCTCAAGATATCTGCTACCGCGAGCAGGATAGAGGTATGACCGTCATGCCCGCAGGCGTGCATTTTGCCGTCGCTGGTCGAACGGTAGTCAATATCGTTCATTTCGTAAATGGGCAGGGCATCCATATCGGCGCGGATGGCAATGGTTTTTGCTCCCGCCCTGCCGGCTTCTCCCCGCAGCAAGCCCACGACGCCGGTTCTGGCAACGCCTGGCTGTACCTGTATGCCAAGCTTGCGCAAACGCTGAGCGACAATATTTGAGGTGCGCACCTCTTCAAAGGCCAGCTCTGGGTGCTGGTGCAGGTCCCGGCGCGTTGCGATAAGATCGGGCACAAGCTCGTCGATGTCAGATTTGAGTTGATCGGTTTGGGATATAGACATAGCTCCTCCTGGTGATGTAAGGGAAACATGTGCGCAAGAATTTGAGCGCAAGAATCGGATAGATTACGCTATGCTAATATCCTATCATATGGGCAAGACCGGTGTGTGGCATGTCATGCTGAACGAAGCGAAACATCTGATGTCCATCGATGCAGAGATCCTTCGCTGCGCTCAGGATGACATGGCTAGCTTTGTCGTTAAAAATCATTATCGGCTCCGCTCATAATTGTGTTCAGGATCGTTAATCTGTACCTATGTTTGTTAAGAAAGGCATATCATGATGAATGAAGAACGCTACTGGCAAGCTGTATTATCGAGAGATCATGCTTCGGATGGCACATTTGTCTATGCTGTGCGTTCCACAGGTGTTTACTGTAATCCCTCGTGCCCATCGCGGCGGCCCCAGCGCGAGCAGGTAGTGTTCTTTGCTCAGCCGGCAGCAGCCGAGCAAGCCGGTTTTCGTCCCTGCCGGCGCTGTCATCCTGATGAAGCGTCAATACTGGAAACGCAGGTGGAGCTGGTACGGCAAGTTTGCTGCTATATCGAGACTCACCTCGAGGAACCACTGACTCTGGCCGCCTTAAGCAATCATGTACATATGAGCGCCTATCACCTGCAGCGAGTATTCAAGCGCGTGATGGGCATTACGCCGCGCCAGTATGCCGAAGCTCGCCGCCTGGAGCAGTTCAAGACGCAGCTCAGGGAAGGAGAATCGGTCACGGGGGCGCTATATGATGCTGGCTATAGCTCCAGCAGTCGCCTGTATGAGCGGGCAAACGCTCAGCTTGGTATGACCCCTACAATTTATCGCCGAGGAGGAAAAGGAATGCATATTACCTATACTATTGTTGATTGCCCGCTGGGGCGCTTGCTTGTGGCGGCTACGGAAAAAGGCATTTGCGCCGTGAGTCTGGGTGATTCCGACGCCATTCTTGAGGCTGCCCTGAAGGAAGAGTATCCAGCCGCTGAGATACGGCGCGATGGGGATGTACTTGATCGCTGGATCAATGCTATTCTGGATTACCTGAGAGGTAAGCAGCCCAATCTCGACCTGCCCCTGGATGTGCAGGCTACAGCATTCCAGTGGCGTATCTGGCAAGCATTGCAGGCCATTCCCTATGGCAGCACGCGCTCGTATAGCGAGATTGCGCGAGCTGTGGGCGAGCCTAAAGCAGCTCGAGCTGTTGCGCGTGCCTGCGCAACAAATCCTGCCGCGCTGGTGATCCCCTGTCATCGTGTTGTGCGCGAGGATGGAAACATTGGTGGCTATCGCTGGGGAGCAGAACGCAAGCGGCGCTTGCTGGCGCAAGAGAAAGAACACATTGTGAGCTTGCAGCCAAAATAAGTCTTTAACGCTTGCATTGGCTGTAGGAATAGCGCGCTCCCTATGTTACTATACTTTTTGTAGCGTTGTATGGCGTGCAAGAACGCGATGTCGGGCGCAATGATGAGGATTACCGGCCAGGATCGGCAACAATGTGGAGAGGAGTGGTACGAGGGCACAAGAACAAGGCCCCCGCGCCACCTCACACCGCCCCTTGCCCTACAGGCGACGACGTCGTTTCCTCGTGACCAAATATGATCGGCAGAGGAGGGCATGATGGAAATCATCATCCTGCTCATCATACTTATTCTTTTCGATCTTGCGGCTAACCGTTGGGGAGCCGATAGCAGAGATGGCATCGATAGTCCCGAATGGGAGCGCAGGCAGGAGTGGCGTGGCTTTCATTGACTAGATTTGTAGGTATTACATGGAGCATAGCTATCAGACCAGGAGCACATTAAACGAAGCCGGGGTACACGCAAATGTAAAAGAAGAATTGACAAAGGAAGCGTTGGAGGATGTTACAAAGACGCCAGGAGTAACGAAGGGCAATCCTCTTCTCGTACTCCTCTCATTGCTTGCTCTCTACCTGATCTGGGGCATGACCTACCTGGCAATGCGCATTGGATTGGAGGGTTTCCCTCCCTTCCTGCTTGCCTCCATGCGTTTCTTGATCGCCGGTTCTCTCCTTTATACAGTCTTGCGCTTACGTGGCGCTCCCGCTCCCACTCGCTCGCAGTGGATTGGCTCGGCTATCATTGGAGCATTATTACTGGCCGGTAGCAATGGGGGCGTCATTTACTCCGAGCAATGGGTTGCTTCTGGCCTGGCCGCAGTGGGATTAGCGGTAGTGCCGCTCTGGACGGCGCTTTTTGCCGGGCTGTGGGAGCGCTGGCCAACTCGAAGAGAGGCCTTGGGATTGGTCGTTGGCTTTGTGGGCGTCGTACTTCTGAACCTGGGGCATGGCCTGTGGGCGAATCCCCAGGGAGCAATAGCGCTGCTGATCGCTCCCATTTGCTGGTCGCTCGGCTCGATATGGAGCCGCCATATCTCGCTGCCTGCTGGCATGATGTCCAGCGCAACGGAAATGCTGGCGGGTGGCAGTATTCTGATGATCATGAGCCTGGGGTTCCGCGAGAGAACGCCGAACCTGATGGTATGGCCATCGCTGCTGGCCCTTGCTTTCCTGATCGTTTTTGGCTCCCTGGTTGCCTTTAGCGCCTACGGTTACTTGCTGCGGCATGTACGCCCGGCGCTCGCCACGAGCTACGCCTATGTCAATCCGCTGGTCGCGGTAGGATTGGGCGCATTGCTGGCAAGCGAGCAACTCACGCCACTAGAAATGCTGGCAATTGCGGTGATTCTGACGGGGGTTGGGCTAGTCTCGCTGGGCCGAAGGAGAGGATAAGGTTATTTCCCTACATTAAAGCGGAAATGGATGATATCTCCATCCTGCACCACGTAATCTCTCCCCTCGAGGCGCAGCAGGCCTTTTTTGGAGGCGGCAGCGAATGAGCCGCAGGCCATGAAATCCTCGAAAGGGATCACCTCGGCCCGGATGAAGCCCCGCTCGATGTCGGAATGAATCTTACCGGCGGCTTCCGGCGCTTTTGTCCCCTTCCTGACCGTCCAGGCGCGAACCTCATCCTCGCCGACCGTGAGGAAGGTGATCAGGTTGAGCAGGCGGTAGCCGACCTGGATGACGCGATCGGCGCCTAACTGGGGCAGGCCGAGCGATTCAAGATACTCGTGAGCATCTTCTTCGGGCAGCTCTGCCAGTTCGGCCTCTAGTCGTGCGGAGACAGGCACTACTTCTGCTCCTTCATCCTTCGCCCGCCTGGCAACGGTCGCAATGCCCTTAAGCTCGCCTTCCAGGGTATCGAGATCAATATCTTCTCCCCTGGCGACCCGCTCGAGCAGATCATTTGCGGCACCCAGCACATCTTCGCTGACATTCAGCACGTACATGCGCGGCTTTACTGTCAGCAAGAAGAGTTCATCCAGCACGGCATGATCCTGCGGCAACAGCTCAACCTGGCTGGCCAGTTTCAAATCTTCGAGGGCATCGCGCATGAGTTCCAGGATTTCTAATTCCTGTTGATACTTCTTCTCGCCCGATTTGGCCGCTCGCTTTGTGCGCTCGATACGCCGCTCGACGGTGGCGAGATCGGTCAGGGCAAGCTCCGTATTCAAGCTGTCAAGGTCGCGATTGGGATCGATATCACCGTAGATGTGCGGGACGTTGCTGTTGCTGAAGGTGCGCAGGACGATGGCGAGGGCATCAGCATTGCGAATATGCCCCAGAAATTCAGGGCTTAGCCCTTCGCTCTTCTCTTTTTGGGCGTGGGTCTGTGAAGCCTGGCCCATGCCGGCCACATCTACAAACTCGACAGTAGCATAGGTGACTTTTTTGGGATGAAAGATATCGGCAAGAGGCTGCAGCCGGGGATCGGGCACCTGCACGATAGCGCGGTTGGCCTGCACGGTGCTTGTCGCGTACCCGCTGATTGGCGCGTTTGCCTTCGTTAAAGCATTAAAGAGCGAGGTTTTGCCGCTCTGTGGTAATCCTACAATACCTATATTAAGAGCCATATATGTTACCTTTTTGTGATAGTTTGATCGTTTTTCCTATTTTATCATAACCTGATATCCACTCATACATTATCTGGTGGGCCACAGGCTCATGTTGAGAGGAGGGAGAAAGCGAGGGCTCCTCCACACGGTCTCGCAGACCGCGTCCTCGCGCTCCGGCAGGGGGTTCTACCCCCTGCACCCCCGTTATAAGTGCTCAAACACCTTGACGTAGTCTGTGCGAGACACTACAATATTCGTGAAAACGAACTGCTGTTCCCAATAATGAACTTTAACGACCAGGTTCGGAAATACGTGTCATCCTGAGCGAAGCGAAGGATCTCGGTCGATCGGCAGCGGATGCTTCGCTTCGCTCAGCATGACATGCCACACACTGGCCTTGCCGATCTTGATTGTCAAAGTTCAATATTGGAGGTAATATCTCATGCCCTTGTACGAATATTATTGCTCAGATTGTAAATCGACGTTTGAATTGCTTGTCAGCCACCAGCATGCAGACGATGTGGTATGCATGAAGTGTCATAGTGAAAGAGTGCGGCGATTGCTCTCCCTGTTTGCTATGCCCCATGGTGATGGCGAGGATTATGATTATGAGGAATCCGCATCGATGGGCAGTTGCGGTTGTGGCGGCGATTGCGGTTGTAACTAGGAGATGCGCAGAAACCTGGCCCCCACAAGGGAGGCCAACATGCCAATGAATTGGCACTCTACTGCATCTTGGCTGGCTTTTCTACTAGCACACAGGAAAACGACGGAATGCTATGCTCTTTAATAAGACCAGTTACAGGAGAGGCCTGATAGAAGGCGTGATACTTTACACGCTGGGTCGTCTTGGCGCTCTGATCTCGCCAGAGGTTTTTCCTGGATGGCTTTTTGTGGCTGCCCCGCTGCTCTTTCTCGTGCTGCAGTATCTCGCCGGGCCGGTCTGGGCAACACGCCGTATTGCTTCGACGAAGCGCGAGCGTTTAAGCAAGCGTTTCCTGCTGCTCGGCCCTCTGATGGCGGCGATCTGCCTGGGCATTGATATGGTGATCACGCTCGTTGCAGGGATGGCCGTCAACGCGCTGGGTGGAGTACAGCAAGGGCCGGCCCTGTGGCGGCTTTTTATTAGCGGCTCGCATCACCTCAGCCTGGCAGGCCTGGGCCTGTATGAACTCAAAAGCGCCGCCCTGCTCTTCTCACTATTCACACTTGACGTGGTTTGCACGCGCCTGGCAATGGGAGGGTTCTTGCGCTTTACGATGCCGGCAGGCGGGAACCGGGTAACATTGTAATGTTTTGTTCAATGGCCGGCGGATAGGGCGGCGCAAGCGCCCCCGCACCACATCCACACCGCACCCGCCCCTACAGTATGGTTATTCAAGCGCGTAGCCGCTGACTACGGCATGGACGTAGTCGGCTACGTAGTGCCGTTCATCGACGCCATCGAGCACCATGCATTCAAGCACCGGAACCATGTAGTCGGCTACCTCGTGCAGCACGCTAATGATGGGCAGTTCGTTGCGTATAGGAGTTGGCGCTGTCACGAACTCGAACAGTGCGTCGGTCAATTTCTCTTCGTCAACTTGCAGGCGGAAAATTTGGGACATGACGGAGCTAGCCTTTCTAGGCATATCAGGGAGAACCAGCAAATTTTTTGGGTCTCCATCTTTTAGGGTGATTGGCGAGGGTGCCGATAAATCGGCGCTGGCCACAATAAATCGGGCCCTACAGTTCACCCGCAAGGATGGAGTGCCAATTTTTTACAATCCACTCTTATTGAGACTGGCCAGGAACTCCATATTCGTGTTTGTCTTGGACATGAACTGGAGCAGCGCTTCCATCGCTTCCAGGCCGCGCTGATCGGCCAGGGTAGAGAACATACGACGCATGACAACGACGGCGCGCAAGGTCTTCTCGTCGAGCAGCAGTTCTTCGCGGCGCGTGCTGGAAAGCGAGATGTCGATGGCGGGGAAGACGCGGCGCTCGGCAAGCTTGCGGTTGAGTAAGAGTTCCATGTTACCGGTACCTTTGAATTCTTCGTAGATCACGTCATCCATGCGGCTGCCGGTATCGATGAGGGCAGTAGCGATAACCGTCAGGCTGCCACCTTCTTCGACCTTACGAGCTGCTCCAAAGAAGCGCTTGGGCGGGAAGAGCGCGCTCGGATCGAGGCCACCGGAGAGCGTGCGCCCGCTCGGCTGCACAGCAAGGTTATAGGCGCGGCTCAGGCGCGTGATGCTATCCAGGAGGACCACTACATCCCGTCCTCCCTCAACCAGGCGCTTGGCACGTTCGAGCACCATTTCCGCAACACGTGTATGGGCTTCGGTTGGCTCGTCGAATGTTGAGCTGATCACTTCGGCACGCACCGAGCGCTTCATGTCGGTCACTTCTTCGGGTCGCTCACCGATGAGGGCAATCATGAGATGAACATCGTCGTAGTTTTCGGTGATGGAGTTGGCGATGGACTTGAGCAGCATGGTTTTCCCAGCTTTAGGCGGTGAGACGATCAGGCCGCGCTGCCCACGCCCGATAGGAGCGACCAGGTTGATGATGCGCCCGGAGATGTTGGATGGTACTGTTTCGAGATTGAACATTTGGTAAGGGAAGATCGGGGTCAGGTTATCGAAGTGGGGACGGCGTTTGGCAATTTCAGGATCGATGCCATTGATGGCTTCCACGCGGAGCAGGCCGTAGTACTTTTCGTTATCTTTTGGCGGGCGGACCTGCCCATACACCATATCGCCGGTGCGCAAGCCAAAGCGGCGAATTTGCGATTGCGAGACGTAGACATCCATGCTGCCCGGTAGGAAGCGTTCCTGCCTGAGGAAGCCGAAGCCATCTTCCACGATCTCTAATACGCCCGAAGTAAAGATATTTCCCTGCTGTTCTGTATGGGCCTGGAGAAGCCGGAAGACGAGGTCCTGTTTCTTGAGAGTGGTGTAGCCGGAGAGTTCGAGGTCGCGCGCGATGTCGCGTAACTCTGTAAGGGTTTTGGTTTCTAATTCAGCAATATTCACGTTGTGTTGGGCGAAGCACGCTCCTGAAAACCATGCGGAGCAATGCGCCCATTCTCCTTTCTCTGGTGAACTTGGTGGTTATAGTGAGAAAGTGGTGTGTCATAGGGTACGACAATATACGTATGTTGTACGGGTAGCTTCTCTCTTCAAGGCTCTCATTAAGAGTTTGAGAGGAGAAGGAAGCTCTAGCTCATGGGAAAAACAAGAGGTGCCTGCTAGGCCTGGGACAATGTACAATGTAACTACACACAGACAAGTAGCTAACGCAGAACTATTGCAAGATGTAGTACATACCTCTGGAGCTAGAATAACTATATCACAGGCCTAAGTGGCTGTCAAGAGCTTTTCTTCAGGATTCAGTATGTACACTCAGGTTTGAGGCGGCGGCCAGGGCGATGCATACCAGGGATGCCGGCCCAACCCGCCTTCCGCTCCTGATCATAGAATGGGAACCAGTACCTGTCAATCCATTCATCGCTCTTGCGCACAAATGCTCCCAGGCCGCGCTCTTCAAGCTCCCGGTTGACAATATTATTGGCGTGCGGGTGCTGGTAGCGGCGTGGTAAGGGAGAGCCGAAGCCATGAGCATAATGCACCAGCTCGTGGGCAATCGTTGTAACCAGGATATACTCGGGCACATATTGGTGTTGCAGCAGGGCATTGATGCCGATAAATGACGTTGCCTCGTCGAGCGATAGCCGGATGAGGCCCAGGCGACTTTTCCATGGATAGCAATAAGCAATTTCTATATCATTCACATGAGGAACATCCGCAAAGTATTGTTGCCAGATATATTCAAGGTATAGATTCAGATTTTTACCGGTTAGTGGTAAAGCAGGAAGGTCCCCCGAATGGAACGGTTCTGCTTGCCTGATTTCTAAAGCAGCCAGTGGCATACATGAACTCCTTCAATGATTATTGCCTGTGAGTCCAGTATACCTATGCCTCTGTTTGAGAAATATCAATGTGAGGATGTGAGGATCAAGCGTTTCGGGCGATGTAGTATAATCTGAACACACGGGTGGTAATGATACAGATTGTCCGACCCAGGCGACTCTGTACATTAAGGCAGGGTTCACTGGTGAAGAAAAGACCTTACATCATGTCACCCTGAGCGAGTGCAGCCCAGCCCTGAGCGCGTGAGCCGTAGCCCTGAACGCCGTGAAGGGGAAGGGGAAGAATCTCCGGCGATCAGCAGCGGATGTTTCGCTTCGCTCAACATGACATGGCCAGACTTTTTTGATGATTGAGGCATTGTCACGTTCATTTGAACCTTGCCTAAACAAGAAAAGAGGTCGTATGCCAAAGAGTTCTCGTAGGACAGTATTTCCCTCACGTCCAGTGAGTAGCAATGCCAATGTGACATCGGCGGTCGGCACAGAGGAAACGTTTGGCCGGCGGCGGGCCCGTCGAAGTTCTCTTTTGTCCCGGACGATTATCTGGGTGACGGGGCTGATCTGCCTGGCATTTTTGCTGGCGACGCTGGCTCAGGCCTGGTCAAACAGCCAACTCATGCAGCGCGTCCGGCAGCAGCAGCAACAGCTCCAGCAAACCCAGGAGCATAATGCCTACTTGAAGAAGCTGGCCAATCATTATAAAGACCCATCTGTTATTGAGAGAGAGGCACGCGAGGAACTTGGCTATATTCGTCGCGGCGAACATGCCGTTGTAATCGTCAGTGAAGACAACCAGGCGCAGCCAGCGTCACCTCACCCCACCCAGCGGCCTGCACCGCAGAGTTACTGGCAGCAGTGGTGGAATGTGTTTTTTGGCAATGGCTGATCGGACAGAAGTACTCTAGTGCTTGACACGGTCTTTAAGATAGATATAGGATAGTTGTAGCAATATATAGGCATTGAGGAAATATCGTGAATACAGCGCATACCTTAGCAGTACCATTCCTCGTGATTATCCAGCTCCAGTTCTGGCTGGAGCTTCCCGTGTTTGGACTCGCTGGTATGCGTTTCGTCGCTTAGTTCGCTTTTTTCTCGCAACGGGACGCACGAAAAGAAGCGTCCCGTTTTTTTATTATAAAACTTTATTGTTTTGTAGAGGAGTAATTCGTATGCGTCCAATCATAGGCATACCGGCGCAGGCGGACTACCGGGAGAAGTCTGGCCGGCCCATTTATGGCAATAACCGCGCGTATATACATGCGGTGGAGAGCGCTGGTGGCATTCCCGTCCTTATTCCTATGCTGTATGATGCCAGCCTTCTTGAGCCTCTTTTAGACCGGCTGGATGGCCTGCTATTATCTGGGGGCGTTGATATTCAACCCATACGCTATCATGAAGAACCTCATCCTTTATTAGATGCTGTCGATGAGCCACTTGATGAGCTAGAGTTTGCTGTGACGGCGTGGGCGCTACAGAGAGATATGCCGGTGCTGGGTGTCTGCCGGGGGATGCAACTGCTGAATATTGCTCTCGGTGGCAGCCTCTACCAGGATATAGCCGCGCAATGTCCAGGAAGCATGAAGCATAGCAGGCGAGAATTGCCGCGCAACACGCTGATCCACAATATCCATATCGAAGCAGGCAGCGTGATGGAGAACGTGCTTGGCGCGAACGAAATCTGGATCAATAGCCTGCATCACCAGGCGGTAAAAGAGCCTGGAAAGGGCGTGCGTATCAGTGGCCGCGCTGAAGATGGCATCGCTGAGTTGATGGAAGTAGAGGGCTATCGCTTTGTACTGGGCATTCAGGGTCATCCCGAAGAACTCTATACAATTGAGCCAGCTTGCGCCAGGTTATTCGCGGTTTTCGTCAAAGCGTGCAGCGACTATCGCGCAAGTGTAGAGGGCAACAGGCTTGAAGAGAGGGTAATGGCAGGCTCGCACCGGGCGTAACTTTAGATCATTACAGAGCAGGCGTTGACAGCAAACAGGCTTTCACGTATTATGAGGCAGAGCTAAACAGATAGCTGCTTCTGGTAGGTGAGAGCCTTTTATTTGCAATGGGGGTAGCAAAAGCAATGAACTTCGTATTTATCTTGCTCGCGGCTGTCGCACTAAGCCTAACACTATGGCCGCTCAACAGGTTTCTTACTCGTAAAGCTAAGGCGTCACAAGCCAATAAGATATCACCTGCAGATGGTCAAGAGGCAATCAAAGTTTATAGTGATGCCATGAAGTTCTATCCTAGAAGCTCCGAACTTCATGTTCAACGAGGTTGGGCTTATGCAAACCTAAAAGACTACCAGCAAGCTATCAGAGATTTCGACAAAGCGATAGCCCTGGATCACCGAAATGCCTCGGCTTATAATAGGAGAGGCATTGTCTATCATGAACTTGGAGAGAATCAGAAGGCAATAGATGATTTTAGCCGTGCTATCCAGCTTCACGCTTACTATACGGCTTCTTATTTCAACAGAGCCAAGGTGTATGGGGATCAAGGAGAGTATGAACTGGCAATAGAAGATGCCAATGAAGTGATCAAACTTGATCCTCAATACATCGAGGCATATCGGATCCGAGCGGCCGCTTACGGGGCACTCAAAAAGTATTATCAAGCAATTCAAGATTATGACCGGGCCATCGAGTTAGACCCTAAATCAGCGTTAGCCTATCGCGGCCGAGGACGAGCCTACTTGGAACTCAAAGATTACCAGCAGGCGCTTCTTAACTACGATCTCGCTATTGCTTTAGCCCCCAAAGATGCTGCTCTTTACCAGGACAGGGGTTGGGCATATCATAATCTCAAAGATTACCGGCGAGCAATTCAAGATTATGATCGCGCCATTGAGTTGAATCCCCGTCTCATCTCGGCTTATAATAATCGAGGAATTAGTTATATGGCCCTCAAATACTTCCAACAAGCCCGCCAGGACTTTGAGCAAGCTCTATCTCTTGATCCCCAGTATATTCTTGCTATGGAAAATTTAGGTGCAGTTTGTGGGCAATTGAAAGACTACCAGCAAGCTCTCACTTGCTCCGAACGCGCTATTGCCAGTGACCCCAACAAGCCTTTAGGTTACTTTAATCGAGGAACAACTTACTTTAGGCTTGGGGAGTACCAGCAAGCGATTAATGACTTCAATTGTGCGATTGCCAGGAAGCCTGATTTTGCTAGCGCTTACCACAATCGGGGTATGGCTTACCTGGGATTAAAAGATATTAAGCAGGGGCTGATCGATTTGGCCAGGAGCCAGGAGTTGGAGCCAACGAGCGTTGGTCATGGCTGGATGCTTGAATGGGCAAGGATGATTGAGACAAAACCTGATATGCAGATGGTAGAGCGCCTGGAGCATCTGGCCGGGCTTGAACCTGAGCATCACTTAACATATGTCTGTAAAGGAGTAGCGTGCTGGATACGAGGAAATTATGAAGAGGCATTGGTGGCTCTGGAACAATCAGTAGCTCAACAGCCCGAACAGGAAGATGCTCACTTCTGGATGGGAATGGTTTATGCTTCGATGAAGCGTGATGAAGAGGCGAAGATGGCGATTCAGCGAGCGCTAGAGGAACCATTCCCGGCTATTTTGCTATCTCCGTTACAGTGGTTTGCAGACGAGAGGCCAGATTTTTACGAACAATTTGTTGTGCCATTGTTGAAAGAAAAAGTGTAGCGGGGCGCAATTGTGCGTCCCCGGAGGAACATTCCCATGACACGACAAAACATCTCTTCGGGTGCGCCATGGGAGCCGATCGTCGGTTATTCGCGGGCTGTGCGCGTGGGTAATACGGTTCATGTGGCGGGCACCACCGCTGTTGATGAGCATGGCCAAATTGTGGGAATTGGCGATCCGTATGCCCAGACAGCGTACATTCTCGAGAAGATAGAGAAGGCGTTGCAGCAGGCCGGGGCCAGCATGAAGGATGTTGTGCGCACGCGCCTGTTCGTCACCAATATTGATGATTGGGAGAAGATCGGCAAGGCGCATGGCGAAGTCTTCAGCGAGATCCGCCCGGCCACGACGATGGTGCAGGTGAGCCGCCTGCTCGATCCGCAGATGCTAGTGGAAGTTGAAGCGGAGGCGCTGATTACAGAATAAGCATAGCGTCCCCAAAGCTATAGAAGCGGTAGCGCTCGCGGATGGCCTCACGGTAGGCTTTCTCAATCAGTTCTTTGCGGGCAAAGGCGCTGACGAGCAGGATCAGGGTTGAGCGCGGCAGGTGGAAGTTGGTGATCAGGGCGTCTACGACCCGGAAGCGATAGCCGGGGGTGATGAACAGGCGGGTATAGCCATGATATGGCTGTATATGCCCATCATAGAGGCTGGCGATGCCTTCCAGCACGCGCACCGATGTTGTGCCCACAGCGATTACACGCCCGCCCGCCTTGCGCGTCTCGTTGATGAGTTCAGCGGTGGGAGCATCCAGCTCGATCTCCTCGCTGTGCATTTTGTGTTCGCTAACAAGATCGGATTCGACAGGGCGGAAGGTATCCAGTCCTACATGCAGCGTCACGAAGCTGATGCGCACTCCCTGGCGGCGCAACTGCTCCAGTAAGTGCGGCGTAAAGTGCAATCCGGCAGTGGGGGCAGCAGCCGAACCGGCGATACGCGCATAGACCGTCTGGTAGCGCTCCGGGTCTGCCAGCGGCTCGTGGATATAAGGCGGCAAGGGCATTTTCCCCAACCGATCGATTAGCTCGCGCACGATTGGAATGGCGGCGCCTGATTGATCCTTGCCGCGATCAATCGGGGTTCCACGATAAATCGGGAACCTACTTACCTGCGAAGATTCTTCATCGCTTACAGGGACAAAGAAACGCACGATGCGCCCACCTGCTTCGGTGCGTTGCAGTACCTCAGCTTCAAGTACTGGCCGGGAGGATGTTTCATCGCCAAATATGATGCGTGCACCTTCACGCAAGCGCCGCGCCGGGCGCACGAGCGTCTCCCAGCAGTCAGGACCGAGGTCGGGACGTTCCGCCAGCAAGAGCACTTCGACAGCTCCGCCCGTTTCCGCGCGGTGGCCGAGCAGCCGCGCCGGTATCACGCGGCTCTGGTTAGCGATGAGGAGATCACCAGGGCGCAAATAGGCCCCGATATCGCGAAAATGCCGGTGCTCCAACTGCCCATTCGAGCGATGAACGACGAGCAGGCGCGAGGCATCGCGCGGTTCGATGGGTGTCTGGGCGATCAGTTCTTGCGGCAGATCATAATCAAAATCGCTGATTCTCAGGTTGCTATCTATAGTGTTGTCCACAGGCCAGCCCCATTCGCTCCATCTTGTGCTTGTGATGATACATTTGGCAGCGCCAGACCGAGATGCTCATATGTGGCAGGCAGGGCAACGCGACCACGAGGCGTGCGCGCAATAAAGCCCAGTTGCAGCAGGTACGGCTCGTAAACATCCTCGATGGTCTCCGGGTCTTCGCTTGTGCTGGCCGCCAGTGTGTCCAGTCCGACAGGCCCACCACGAAACTTCTGGATGATGGCGAGCAGCAAGTTGCGATCGGTCTGGTCAAGACCGAGGTGGTCGATCTCCATAGCATCGAGCGCGGCCTTAGCCACATCCCTGGTAATGACCCCGTTCGCTCTGACCTGCGCGTAGTCACGCACGCGCTTGAGCAGGCGGTTAACGATACGAGGCGTACCGCGAGCGCGGCCTGCAATCTCCTCGATGCCGTCTTCCTCGGCTTGAACCTTGAGGATACGCGCCGAGCGTCTCAGAATCTGTTTCAGTTCATCAGGAGTGTAGTATTCCAGGCGGTAGATCGCCCCGAACCTGTCGCGCAGGGGAGCGGTCATCGAACCAATGCGCGTGGTGGCGCCAACGACAGTGAAGGGAGGCAGCGGAATGCGCACGGCATTTGCACCTGGGCCTTTGCCAATGATGATGTCTAGCGCGAAGTCCTCCATAGCCGAATACAGGCGCTCTTCGACCGCTCGCGGCAGGCGGTGAATCTCGTCTATAAAAAGCACTTCGCCCTGTTTCAATGTAGTCAGAATTGAGGCCAGGTCCCCGGCATGTTCAATGGCCGGACCGGATGTGGTACGAAGTGAAACGCCCATCTCAGCCGCGATAATATTGCAGAGCGTGGTTTTGCCAAGACCCGGCGGGCCATATAAGAGCACATGATCGACAGACTCTTTACGCTGGCGAGCTGCTTCCAACAATATGCTCAGGTTGGCCTTGATTCTTTCCTGCCCGACATATTCTGCCAGGCGGCGGGGACGCAGTGTCCCTTCAATAATCTGCTCCTCTTCGGTCATTTTTGGTGAGACGAGTCGATCACTCATGCTGTGCTCCTGATATGAATGAAACTGTTGTTCTACAACGATATGATACATTATATCAGAGTTCTGGATTCTGGTCGAGAGGGTCTTTTCGGGGGTTCTGCAAGTGGCTAAACGAGTATATACTTTATCCAGGAGCCAGGTACATGAGAGATGTTGATGCATATATAACACTTATTCAGCGCAACTTTCCGCAGGTGGCTGTTCAGAGGGTGCTGCCAATTACAAGCGGCTGGGATAGTTTTGTGCTGGAGGTTAACGGCGAGCTGATCTTCCGTTTCCCTTTGAGAGAGGATGTGGTTGCGTACCTGCAGAAAGAACTGCGGCTGCTGCCGGTACTGGAGCAGGCTCTTTCAACGCCTATTCCGCATTTTGACTTTATTGGGCATGGAGATAGCACCTACCCCTATACGTTTGTCGGTTATCGCAAGCTGGATGGCCTCGCACTCAACGATGAGAGCATCACACCAAAACAGCTTGAAGCTCTAGCACCGGCTCTGGCAACGTTTCTCAACGAATTGCACAGCTTCCCGGTCGCGCGAGCAGTTCAGGCCGGTATGCAGGAACATACGCCAGAGCAGTGGAGGGAGCGTTATCGAGAGCGCTACATAGACTTACAGAGGCGTGTCTTTCCATTGCTGGATACAGTGCTGCGTGCGAAGTCGGAGCGGCTCTGGGAGGGATTTCTGGGTGATAGGGCTAGCTTTACGTTTCAACCTGTGCTGATTCACGCCGACCTGGCCTGCGAACATATTCTTTGTGATCCAGAGCACGGTATGCTGACAGGCGTTATCGATTGGGGAGACGCTACGATTGGCGATCCTGCACTGGATTTCGTTGGGCTTCTCAGTAAGCATGGAAGAGATTTCACGGAGCAAGTGCTGGCTTACTATAAGGGTACAATAGATGCTATGTTCTGGCAGCGTATGGACTTTTATCTCCGCTATGTTCCCTACTCAGAACTCCTTTATGGGGCGTACAGTAATAGCCAGAAGTTTATCGCGCAGGGGATAGAGGGACTGCGTACTATCTTTGAGGAGTAGATGCCTGGCCCCCACAAGGGAGGCCACTACATGTAATGTTGTTGGCGAATGCGAATGGGAGGCGAAAAGGGCGGGAAACGATGGCAGGGTGTGGGACGATGGCAGAGCTTGCCTCTGCCATTACCATACTACGTCTCGGCTCGAGCAGCCGTATATGGTAGTGGCGCCCCTTGCTGGCGTCATGTCAGGCCATTCCATTCATGGTGGCAATCGCCACCTACCTCTGCAACTGCTCGCTATCGAGCCATATGGTGACCGGGCCATCGTTCACCGCATGACCTATTTGGTGTATCTCAACAGAAGGCAAAAGAGCTAATCATAGCGCTGCGCATGCTCATTGGAGAGCGCGATCAGAAAAGAATACTCGTCAGCTAGGGGCCTAACACCCCTAGCTATTCTTTTGCTTTGTTTATAAGGAGTACACCAATGACATTACATCTGCTCGCTGTCAAGCCATATGGTGACCGGACCCTCATTCCGAATCTCAATAGTCATAGAAGCACCAAATATCCCACTTGCGACAGGAAGCCCATAGCTAGCAAGAGCTTCCTTGAAATGTTCAACGAGGGTTTCTGCAACTACTGGAGGCGCGGCGTCTGTAAAGCTGGGACGGCGTCCCCTGCGCACATCAGCGTAGAGGGTAAATTGCGAAACGACCAGCACTTCGCCGCCAATATCGAGCAGGGAGCGGTTCATCTTGCCTTTATCGTCGCCAAAGATACGCAGGTAGACAATTTTATCGGCCAGGGTCTTGACCTGGACCTCACTATCACCCTGGCCTACTCCCAGCAGGACCAGCAGGCCCTGACCTATCTGGCCCACCACCTTTCCGTCTACGGTCACGCTGGCATGGCTTACACACTGTAATAACGCTCTCATCGTCTCGTCCTAGAACTTTGTGTTTCTTCATAGTTTAGCACTGGCAAAGGAGTAGAGGCAATGGTAGACCACGAACCAGAAGCCAACCAGCATATGAAGCAATTCGCCAGTATTGAAAAGATAGATACAGGCATCCTCTACGCGCTGGAACTCACTGCGAGCATCTCGGTGTTGCTGTTAGCCTTTGGGCTGATCGCCAGTATGGCCAACGTGCTGACGAAAGGTTCCGTGCTCACCGATAATCTGTTCATGCAACGGGTATGGGCCTGGACGCAGTGCGTCGCCATCGATGCCAGCGTTGCCGGAACCATTCTCCGCACGTTTCGCTATCACTCTGAGGGTGAGCGGATGAAGACCTGGCTCTACGGGTTGTTGTCGGCACTGCTGCTGTTTACTGCTGCCATTGTGAGCAACATCGAGAGCGTGCAGCAGACCCTCAACATTGCGCTCGACCAGGCATACATGCATGTGTTTGTTCCTGTGGAGGCCCTCATCTGGATACGTTCCATTGCGATTGTGCTGCTCATTGTGGCTCACGCCCTACGCCATGTCCATCGTGAGCGTTCTGATGCAAAACAAGAAGCACTATCAACTCCGCCACCTGCACCTCTCGTGGTGACGCCTGAACTGCTGGATGCGCTCCGCGCACTAGTGGCGCAAACCACTGTTTCTGAGGAAGCGCCCATGCCGTTTGCCTTCCCCTCCCCGCAGGGGGAACAACGGACGAACACCACTCAAGCAGCCACAGGAGAAAGTGATGATGAACAAGGGGCGAACAACTGCGAACGGATGAAGGGCTACCTGGCAGGACATCCAGATGCCAAAGTACGGGATGTTGCAGAGGCGTTGACGATCAGTGTCAGCACTGCGAACAAATGGATGACTCGCATCAGGGGCAGATGTTTGCAAGGCGAACCACACGCTTAGCGAGACAAAAGGGAGAGAGCGTGGATGATCCGTCTACGCTCTCTCTTTCTATTCTTCTTTGACCATTTGGCAATTACCGACGATGAGCTATTTGACCATGTGCTTGTACTAGCATACAATATGGAAGATGACCAGCTCTCCTGCAAGGATACATGAGCGGAAGCTGCGACATTGTTTCATGACGCAATAAGCTAAGTATCACCCGCCAGCATACTGTTCCTGGTCTCCCGCCCGGCTCACCACGCCTGCCTGCCAGCACATGCCCAGACCCACCAGCGCCAGCAGCGCGAACAGGCCAAACCAGAGCCAGGTACCAGGTAGCGACCAGGCAATCTTGTGCAGCGAGCTATTCACGACGACGAGGCCGACCAGGGCCAGGCAGCCCAGCACCACGTGGGAGATGCCCAGCGTGAGCCACTCCACCGCTGCGGCGGCCCACACCAGCAGGAAGGCCCCAAGCGCAGGAGTGAGGAAGACCACGCTGTAGATGCGGCTGTGGAAGGCATCGACGGGCCAGGGCCAGAAGGCCGTAAAAGGGGCCGGGGCCAACAACAGGCCGAGTCCATACAGGCCCAGCAGCAGCGCCTCGGCCAGCAGGAACGCTCGCCAGCCTGTTGCTGGCGTCCTGGGGTTGGCCGGCGGCAGGCGCCGGGAGCGCCAGGCGTAATAGGCGGCGTTGAGGGGCAGGGCGAGGTAGAGGAGGAACCAGAGCCAGGTGCCCCAGCGCGTGAAGTCGAAGCGGCCCAGATAGGCCAGGGAGACGACCAGCACGATGGTGGTGAAGAGCAGGATCATGGGCACCACCAACCGGGCGGGCGCCCAGCGGCCGATGAGCAGCAGCATGCCGACCGTGGCAAAGGAGGCCAGGTAGACCGCCCCCAGGAAGGCCGTGTTGAACGGCGCGAGCGGCCAGGGCCACAGCGTGCGAGCCAGGGCCGGCCAGAAGAACAGCAGGCCGCCCGC
>CADDZH010000034.1 GCA_902812455.1 Chloroflexota bacterium
TCGATCAGGTCGAAGTAATTGAGATGCAGCCCGGAGAGACCATTTAGCCCCTGGGCCTCTCTTCACAAGAGTAGGTTTTTGCGCGAATCGGCCTGGGAAGGGGATCGTACCTGTAGGGGCAAGGAGCGGAAGGGGAGCGGCGTGGGGGCCTTGTGCTTGCCCTCGTCCCTCGCGCGCTCCCCGCTCACCCCAACAAACCTCCCCTTGTAATGGCCCCCTCTCCTTCACGACCAGCATGCAAAGGCAAGTCCACAGCCGGTTCCGGCAAGCGTGCGGTAGACGGGTATGTACTCATCCCAGGCCAGTTTCAAATGCCTGCTTGCAGCCGCCACCGTGATCCAGTTGCGGATCTCCGAACTCCCGGCGTTAAGCAGCTTCCGAGGGATGGCACGCAACTGTTCCTCGGAGCCTTCACGCAGGGCTACGAGCAGGTGACGATCAAGCTGCTCGTCGGTGACAAAGTGACTCAGGCCACCAGAGGCGACGATGCCTACACGTAAATCAGCGGGGCTTGCTTCAATAGCGCGATATAGTGCGAGTCCAAAGTCATAACAGCGAGAAGGCGCAGGCTGGTTCGGGGGAAAATAGGTATTGATCAATACAGGAACCATGGGAATTAATTTCTCTCCCATGATCTGGGTGACGATAGCCCCGAAGGCATGTCCAATGCCGGCCGGCTCATCAGTTGCAGGAATCTCCGCCAGGCCCGCCACGTCGAATCCCTGCTCGATCAAGCGGGCGAGCAACTCACGCGCGAAGGCCGGCGCACTGGCAAATTCATGGTGAGCCTCCATAGCGTAGCCTTCCACCACGGCACGCTGAAGCTCCTGGCTAAGAGGAGCGGCAGGTGGATTGCCTTGTCTCTGGTACTCAGCAAAGCGTGAGGTCCATATCCCACTGAAGAGCCTATCACCATAAAAGATGGCGAGCGCAGGCATATTCGCCAATGAAAATAGTTCTAACTGATCATCCCCGATAACGACGAGGACATCCAGCCTCGCCTTTGAGGCATCGTTGGCAAGGCGAGTAATCGCTCGTCGCACGGCTGCGTATTGCTCCTGCCAGTATTGAGGAGTAGCTTGCTGAGCATAGCGGTTTCCTGCTCGCCCGGCAAGTTCCGCATACGTCACGGGCTGGCCTTCCGCATCATACAAGATCGCAAATGCCTGATCCTGAGCTCCCCATTCTCCCCAAAGGGAATCATCCAGAATTACCAGTGTGCTGTGGGACATGCCCATTCCAAGAACAAGGTGTGCCATGATGAAATTCTCCACGATTCAGGCCGGCGCTGAACCAACGCCTTTAACTCTGCGTGCTCTTCTCGACCACCGCCCGCAGCCCGGAAAGATCATACGAAAGCGCTCCCGCTTGCAGTTGTGCTCTTAAGGCTGCTTCATGCTGTGTGCGCGCACGTGCAGCATCAAGAACGGCAGCGGCTTGCGCTGCCGCTATGGAGACAGCGCCATCGGCATCAAGCAGCACGATATCGCCCGCAGCAATGATGGTGCCGCCAACGGTGACCGGCTTGTTGATTGTCCCAACATAGGTTTTGGTTGCTCCTCGCACACGTATCCAGCGCGTCCAGATGGGCAGGCCTAGAGATCGCAACTCCTCTGTATCGCGGACGGCTGCATCAACCAGGATACCTGCAACCTGGCGAAACAGCGCTTGTATGGCGAGCAGTTCTCCAATCAGCGCGACGGGTTCCGGTTCTGGCATTGTCAAGACAAGGACTTCTCCTGGCCGGACCTGCTCCAGCACAGCGTGAACCATCAAGTTATCCCCCTGGCCACAGCGGACGGTACGCGCCAGTCCTGCCACCCTGCTCCCAGGGATAATTTGCACCAGGGGGATATCAATGAGTCCCCGGCGCCCCGCCGCCTCGTAGACCGTTGCTACTCCGTAGCGCGCAAACTCTCTCATATCGATCTCGTTCATAGGCTCTTGCCTTCCTTAATTGAGTGAGAATAATAGTGCCCGGCCTATCGAAAACTCCTCACAGGGTTTCTACTACCTGGGGAGTAACCCGCTGGAAGACTTCCGCATAGTGAATATCGGTGCGCCCGGAGATGCGGCGAGCATGGTTCGCGCGGTACCTTGCTAGCTCAGTTTGGTACTGGTGAAGGTAGCTCTGCGAAGCTATCGCCTCCATTGCTTGTTGCTTGAGTGGGAATACGTCGCTAATATCAACAAAGGTCGTCGGGACGAACGCACAAAGTTCCGGCTGGTGCGGTTCAAACAGGAAGATCTCAGCCGGTTTGATGGTGGGAAAGCCACTGGCAACTCCCGAACCACTGGCAAGCAGAGCAGCGCGCTGGACAGCAACAGAAGCTACCGGGTGATCGGGATTGAACGGATCGCGTTCGGTATGGGTGATAATCACATCCGGTGCCACCTCGCGAATGAGACTGGTAAGTCGCTCCAGGGCTTGCGCATCAACGTGGAGAGGGTAATCGCCGAGATCGAAGCACTGGAACGTTGCGCCGATAGCCTCGGCTGCTCGTGTCGCTTCCTCATGACGGATACGTTTGACCCGCTCGATTGTTTGATCGGGTTGTTTCCATAATTCGCCCGATTCGCCCCGCTCTCCATAGGTAAGCGCGACGACTTCGGCTCTGCCGCCGCGCGCAGTCACAGTGGCGATAACACCGGCAGCCCGCCAGACGAAGTCCGCCGCGTGCGCGCCAATTACTAACAAGGTGCGGCCCTGGCTCATACACAACTGCTCCTCTGTACTTGTGAATATGTATTATCAGGCTGTAGTATCAATCAGGCCATCCTGGATTAGTTGTGATAATGCCTTCTGAGCAGCATTGAGCGTAGCAACCTGATAAGCAACTCCCCGCATACTCTGTACAACCGGCTCAAGGTAGGGTTTCAATTTACGATTGCTGTGGTACAGAGTGGATAGCACATACGAGGCGGTCTCGGCCAGCCAGGGTGACATATCAGCCGTCATAAGCAGGCGCAATACCGGCCCTACAGCCAGCCTGCGAAAGCGTACCAGGCCTTTAGCAGCCATCCAGGCAACCGAGTGATCGGTATCACGTAGAGCCTGCACGAGTACCGGCACAGTTCGCACATCATCAATAGCGCTCAAAGCCCGTATACTCTGCCAGCGTATCCATGCTGAATGGCTCTTGCTAGCTTCTATCAGCGAAGGGACAGCAGCGTGTCCAAAGCGCACAAGCGATGAGAATATCTGGCTGGACATCTGTTCATCAGCACCATGCAGGGTGCTAAGCAAAGCGGGTATGGCCGATGGGTCTCTTAAACGGCCTAACGCTTTGACCGCCTGCAACCGCACACCTGGAACGGGATCGTGCAAAGCCTCGATGAGCGCAGGAACTGCAGCGCGATCACCCATCAGCCCGAGGATATATGCAGCGTGTTCGCGCATAGCAGGTCGCTGATCACCCAGGCCGGCCATCAAGACTCGCTGTGCGCGCGCCGGATCCATTCCTGCTTCTGGCAAAAAGAGGGTGCGCAGGCGAGTCCTGGTATAGGCAGAGCGAAGCGGGAGAGGAACAACAAATGGCTTGCCGGCCCACGTGCCCAGGGCGATAAATTCCAGCAGGTTTTGCGCCAGCCTGTCATCATCAAGAGAAGAGACCGCTTCTACAGCGCGCGGATCATTTTCTATAATCCAGTGCATTAATCGCCAGGCCGCCCCACGACGACCGGCTGCAGCATCGCGGGCCAGAACCTGCGGTGGTGTGACTCCTACCGGTGGTGCCACGCCGGCAGCAGGTTGTCCGGGAGGCTCCGGAGGGGGACCGGATAAAGTGTCAATATCTGTCTCAGGTGATGAATCATAAGATGCCATTACTCACACTCCTTCTACATAGTCAATGCAAGGCCTGGAAGAGGCGCTCAGCCGTGATGGGAAGGTCGGTCATGCGAACGCCTACAGCGTCATAGATGGCGTTTGCAATGGTGGCGCCAACAGGGACAACCGGCGGTTCGCCAACACCCTTTGCGCCAAAGGGACCAAGAGCAGACGGTACCTGAACGAGGATAGATCTGATATTCGGGACATCCTCGCTATGAGGAACAGCATAATCCATCCAGGTTGAGGTAAGCGCCTGCCCTTCCTCTGAATAAGCAAGCCGCTCCAGCAGCGCCCAGCCAATGCCTTGCGTGACGCCCCCATAAATCTGTCCCTCGACCTCTGCCGGGTTGATGGCAAAACCCACATCCTGCACAACCAGATAGTCAAGCACGCGCACCTCGCCCGTCTCAGGATCAACGGCCACTTTCGCCACATGCGCTCCGTACATAGGTGAACTTCTCTCGTTGGCAGCGCGACCGCGCCCATAGACAGGCTCATACTTGCCGGCAAAGCGCATGGATTCCTGCGCTATCTCTTTCAATTCGACGCTTTTGCCAGGCGCTCCACGCACGACAACTCTGTCGCCTTCAATATCGAGGTCGCCAGGCGCTGCTTCAAGCATATCGGAAGCAATAGCCAGAATCTGGTTGCGCGCATCGCGCGCTGCCGCAAGCACGGCAGGCCCCATCGAGTAGGTTGTCTTGCTGCCACCGGTGCCGCCGCTATAGGGCATGGTATCGGTGTTATCATGCGAAACAGCTACCGAGGAGGACGGCACGCCCAGGCCTTCAGCAGCAATGAGAGCCAGTGAAGTATCGGTGCCGGTGAGATCGACTGTGCCAACAATAACGGTAATCGTACCATCCTTCTCTAGGCGGCAGGCAGCGGCGGCAGGCTCAGTACCACCTGGCCACCCTCCTGCTGCCATGCCAATGCCGATCTTCCAGCCTTCCAGCCCCGCAGGAGCAACTTTCTGTTCTGCCCGCTTTGCCCACAACGGCTGCTCCCTGGCCTTCTCCAGGCATTCAATCAACCCGATCCTCGGCCATGTGCGATGATCGAAGGTAGGATCGCCCTCTTTGAGCGCATTCTTCAGACGGAAGGCTAGCGGATTCATTCCCAGCTCCTGGCACAGCTCGTCAACGGCTGACTCCAGGGCAAAGGTAGCCTGTGGGGCGCCGGGTGCACGATACGCCCCCACACTCACTTTATTGGTAAGCACTTCATAGCCACGAATATCGATGTTGGGGCAGCGATACGTGCTACTCATGATGATCCCGCCCAGCACGACGGCTGAACCTGGGAAGGCGCCGGTGTCAAAGACGACTCTCGCCTGCATGGCTACTAATGTGCCATCGCGCTTAGCCCCCAATTTCACTGTGATGATCGACTGGGGAGCAGGATTACCTGCCAGGAAGTCCTCTGAGCGTGTATAGACGAGGCGCACAGGCCTGCGCGAGGCATACGCAGCGGCAGCGGCCAGCGGCTCAATCAGGCCGAACTTCCCACCAAAAGCTCCCCCTACAGGCATCGACTCTACCCGCACCTGTCGTTCCGGTAGATCAAGCGCTTCAGCTACATCCGAACGTACCCCAAACATCGCCTGCGAGCTGGCCCAGATGGTTAAATGCCGCCCGCTTGGATCAGGTGCAACAATGATCGATTGAGGCTCAAGGTACGACTGGTGCACAAAACTGGTGCGGTAGGTGCGTTCGACAACCGCCTCAGCCTCGCGCCATCCTGCTTCGATATCACCTACATGCACATGCGCTTTATCGCTCACATTCTCTGACAGCTCTTCCGGCTCGGCTTCCTCCTCTTCTTCCTCGGAAACAGCGGCATGAGCGCCACCACCAGCGATTTCAGAAGTCTCGCCTTCCTTACGCATCTTCGCCAGCGGTGAACCCGGTTGCATTGCGGCGAGTGGATCAATGACCGCCGGAAGCAGTTCGTAGTCAACATCGACAGCAGCAGCGCCATCTTCAGCCGCTGCTTCCGACTCAGCCAGCACAATAGCAACAGGATGGCCGCACCATAAGACTTCATCCTGAGCCAGGGGGGCTTGCGAGCGAGAGCTGCTGCCCGGATTCTTCATACCAAGCGTCTCGCTTGTATAGACCGCTTTCACCCCGGGAATGGCCATCGCTGCCGAAGTATCGATATTGAGAATACGCGCATGGGCGTAAGGGCTGAGCACCAGGCGAGCGTGCAAGAGACCCAGGGCCGGTATATCTCCAGCGTAGCGCGTGCGCCCGGTCACTTTATCGCCTGCATCCTGCCGGCGTGTAGGTTTGCCAATAGCATTGTGTTGCGTTGTTTTGTTGAAGGTTTGTATCATAAAGCTCTGCTACTCCAAATAAACTTGCGGGATTTTTTTGAATGTCTCTGGAAAGTGTAGCACAAAATCAGGTTTCTTGTCATGAGAACATATGATACGATATTGGAGTGAAGTGTATCTAGTTCAGGAGTAAACACATCATGCCAGAAATCGACAGCGACCATATATTTGGCTTCGACACGCTTTCCATCCATGCCGGACAGCGACCAGACCCGGCGACGGGAGCGAGGGCAGTGCCAATCTATCAAACTACCTCCTATGTCTTCGATGATACCGACCATGCAGCGCACCTCTTCGCCTTGCAGCGCTTCGGCAACATCTATACCCGCATCATGAATCCCACCACGGCAGCCTTCGAGGAACGCATCGCCGCGCTCGAGGGAGGCACGGGAGCAGTCGCCACAGCTTCCGGCATGGCAGCGCAGATGGTCACCTTGATGACCCTGTTGCGTCCAGGCGACGAGATTGTATCATCCAGCAGCCTCTACGGCGGCACGCATACGCAACTCGACCTGACCTTGCGCACCTGGGGCGTCAACACGATCTTCGTCGATAGCACCGATCCCGAAAACTATCGCCGCGCCCTTACACCGCGCACGCGCGCTTTGTATGGTGAAACCATCGGCAACCCGCGCGGCGATGTGCTGGATATCGAGGCGGTGGCAGCCATTGCCCACGAAGCCGGCGTGCCGCTGATCGTTGATAATACCTTCGCTACACCCTACCTGTGCCGCCCATTTGAGTATGGAGCAGATATCGTCGTACACTCGGCGACCAAGTTCATCGGCGGGCACGGCACTTCCATTGCCGGCGTGCTGATCGAATCCGGCAAATTCCCCTGGGATAACGGCAAGTTCCCACACATCGTCGATCCCTCGCCCGGCTATCACGGCGTGCGCTTTTATGAGACTTTCGGCGATTTCGCCTTCGCCATGAAGGCCAGGTGCGAAACGCTGCGCGATACCGGTGGATGTATCAGTCCATTCAACTCATTTCTTCTGCTACAAGGCCTGGAAACCCTCTCACTACGTATGGAGCGGCATTGCCAGAACGCCCAGCGGGTGGCCGAGTTCTTAGAAGAGCATCCAGCAGTGAGCTGGGTGCATTATCCCGGCCTGCCGGATGACCCTTCATACGAACTGGCGAAACGCTATCTTCCACGCGGCGCCGGCGCCATCTTCACCTTCGGCGTGAAGGGCGGCTATGAAGCTGGTAAGAAAGTCATTAACAACGTGCGCTTGTTCTCGCATCTTGCCAATGTTGGCGATGCGCGCAGCCTGATTATTCACCCTGCCAGCACCACACACCAGCAAATGTCGGAGGAAGACCAGCTCGCGGGAGGCGTCACGCCCGACCTGATTCGCCTCTCCATCGGCCTGGAAAATATCGAGGACATTCTATGGGATTTAGACCGCGCACTTTGTGCAGCCACACGATAATATCTTGGGGACCGATTATGTACATTGACGAAATAATTGACCAATCAATTGTAGGGGCCGATTTATCGCGCCCCCTGCCGATTGATCGGCTGTAGGTTCCCGATTTATCGTGGAACCCGATTTATCGTGGAACCCGATTTATCGCGCCCCCTGCCCTTTTCAAATAAGGAAAATAATCATGCAAGAACCACAACTTACAGACATCAAAGAGCGCCTTTACAGCTTCGACGAATTTGTGCGAGAGATCATGAGCGAGTGGAAAATCCAGGGACTTGCTATGGCCATTGTACATGGTGACAAGATCATCTTTTCCCAGGGATTCGGGCTGCGTGATGTGGCCAACGGCCTGGATGTCACTCCGAAAACACTCTTTCCCATCGCCTCCTGCACAAAAGCGTTCACCACAACAGCAATGGGTATGCTGGCAGATCAAGGGAAACTTGATTGGAGCACACCCGTCAGAACCTATTTGCCGGCCTTCAAACTGCACGACCCATTCGCTACCGAGCGCATGACGCCACGCGATCTCGTCACCCATTGCTCGGGATTACCGCGTCACGATCTTGTATGGTATAACTCTACGGCTTCGCGGCAGGAGATCTTCGAACGCTTGCAGTATCTTGAGCCAACCAAAGACTTCCGCTCGTTCTTCCAATACCAGAACTTGATGTACCTGGTTGCCGGCTATCTCATCCAGGAGATCAGCGGGCAAAGCTGGGAAGAGTTCGTGCAGCAGCATATCTTTGATCGTCTCGGCATGGCCAGCAGCAACTTTGATATCGTTGCGACAACACAGAAAGCACGGGATTACGCCCATCCATATAAAGAAGAGAAGGATGAGGTAAAAGAGATTCCCTTTTATGCCGCGCAGGGTGCGATTGGCCCTGCCGGCTCGATTGTCTCCAACATCGAGGACATGAGCAAGTGGGTACTTCTGCATCTCAATCATGGCAAGTACAACGGTGAGCAGGTCGTCTCCGAGAGCCAGGTTGCGCTGCTACACTCCCCGCAGGTCGTCATTCCAGAGATGAGCCAGTATCCCGAAATACCTTATTCGAGCTACGCCTTTGGCTGGTTTGTCCAGCCGTATAGAGGCTATCCCATGATCCAGCACGGCGGCAATATCGATGGCTTTAGCTCGCTCGTCACACTCTTCCCGCGAGAGCAACTCGGCATGGTTGTCCTGACCAATATGGGCGGTACACCCGTTCCTACCATTCTCACACTGAACGGCTTTGATCGCCTGCTCAACCTCGAGCAAGTCCCCTGGGATGAGCGCCTCATGAAGCAGCACAAAGAACTCAAAGAGGGACAGCAGAAAGGTGAGGAGAAGAGCGAAACGGATCGCGTTCACGGCCCCCATCCTTCTCACCCGCTTGAAGCTTATACCGGCGATTATGCGCATCCCGGCTACGGCACGCTCTCCATCCGGCTCGATGGAAAGCAGTTGCAGGCCACCTACAACGATATGACCTTCCCACTCAAACACTATCACTACGATATCTTCGAGTTAAAGATAGAGCGCTTCGAAATCGATCTCAAGATATCCTTCCTGACCAACGTCAAGGGCGATATCGATACGATCACGGCACCCTTTGAACCAACCGTTCAGGATATTGTCTTCAAGCGCGTCCCTAACAAGCAAATGACGGATAAGAGCTTCCTTGAGCAATTCGTTGGCGAATACGAAGTCCTGGAAATGATCGCCACCGTTACCTTGAAAGGAGAGCATGCGCTCAGCATATCGCTGCTTGGCGAGCCTGAGTACGAACTTGTTCCCTACAAAGGCACAGAGTTCCAGTTCAAGGGCGTCTCAAGTGCAAGCATCGAGTTCAAGTTCGATGCTTCCGGCAAGGTATCCGAAGCGATCATCACCCAACCCTTCGGGGTGTTTACAGCCAAAAAAAGAACTGCAACGTGATACAGATGACGAAGATTAACACAATTGCCCACTCATGCCATCCTGAGCGAAGCGAAGGATCTCTATTGATCGGCAACGGATGCTGCACTCAGCATGACATCTCATAATCAGTTCAAGATTGTTTACTGATACCATAGAAAGTTAGTAGGTTATGGCTATATGAAAACAATGACGCCTGATATGTATGATCGGCTGGAAATATTGCGCGAGTACCGGCATGTCGCGATTGTTGGTCTCTCCATCGACCAGTACCGGCCCAGCCACTTTGTCGCCATTTACTTGCAGGCCGAAGGCTACGATATCATCCCTATCAACCCGCGCTATGCCGGGCAGGCAATCTTAGGCAAGAGGGTCTACGCCACGCTGAGCGAGGCCAGAGAAGCTGGAGAAACGATAGAAGTCGTCGATGTGTTTCGCCGGCCAGAGGATGTGCCGCCCATTGCAGAAGAGGCCATCAAGATCGGCGCAAAGGTGCTCTGGATGCAACTGGGCATTCGCAACGAGGAGGCCGCCCGCAAGGCGCGGGAGGCAGGGTTAATTGTTGTGCAAGACCGCTGCATGAAGATCGAGCACGCGCGCTTCTTCGGTGGCCTGCATACTGTCGGGCTGAATACAGGGGTAATCTTATCCAGGAAGCTGTAATGCAATTATAGCTTCCTCACATCTATACCTTTCTCCCAGGCACTCTTACGCGATCAGCGAAATGTGAAGTAACTCACACACAAAGTGTGATTACCGGCCAAGATGATCAGGTAGGCCCGCGTATTACATCTTCTGAGAGGACTATTCTTTATTGATTGTATTCTAGATTCCTCTCAGGAGAAAAAAACATGTTAAAACAGCTTCTACAAAAGAACATCTTCAAGCATTCACTTCTCAGCATTGTCTTCATGTGCCTGGTAATCTTGACTCTGGCGGCATGTGGGAGTAATGGGAGTAGCGGCTCTGGTTCTGGTTCTGGCTCTGGCTCTGGCTCGACACCGGCGGCAACATCTACAGCATCATCCCCGGCACCTTCGTCATCTCCGGTGCCATTTAAGGTGACAAGCGTTGATTTGGTCGTCAGTCCCGATAGCATTGCAGGAACGACCTGTGGCAGCCAGGCCAGCTTTACCTATACGGCCACCTTCCACATCCCGGCTGGTACTGCTGGTGGCACGATCCAGTTCATGTACACTGTGAATAACGGGCGCGGCTCGACAAACGCCAGTGTGACTGTTAGCCCTGGAGAGACATCGAAAACGTACACGTTTACCAGTTCCGGGATATTGTATCCCGATCACACCTATCCAGGGATTGCAGAAGTAGTCGTGACCAGCCCCAATAGTGTCAATTCGCCGCAGGTCAAGCCGGCTGGCGCCTGCACGCAAGACTCAGCTTTCAAAGTGACGAGCATCGATATGGCGGTCAGTCCCCTCAGCATTGCAGGACTGGCCTGCGGAAGCCAGATTACCGTCACCTACACGGCCACCTTCCATATCGCAGCCAATAGCCCTGGTGGCACCATCCTGTTCACCTACACGGTCAATAACGGGCGCGGTACGACAAACGCGAGTCTGATGGTTGGCGCAGGCAAGACGATAGCCACCTACTCGTTTACCTGGTCAGGCAAGCTACCCGCCGATCACACCTATCCCAGCCTGGGAGGCGTGATGACGAGCAGCCCGAATACGCTCACCTCTCCGCTGGTGAAGCCTCAAGGGGCATGCAGCTAGCCTGTGAGCTCTCTTGAAAGAAAAATACGCTGGCCTGGATTCCAGGCCAGCGTATTCATGTTAATAATGCAGGCTAACAACAAAATAACCCATCAGTATTGTAGGTTCCCGATTTATCGTGGAACCCGATTCATCGTGCCCACCGCCGATTCATCGGCCTCCATCCTGGTCACACCATTATTTGGAATAATTTGTTAAAGCCCATTATAGAATGGACAGGCTATACATCATAATAAAGCGAAAACTCGATTGGCACCGGGCGCAGCCGTACTTCGTCACCCTGCACTCGCTTGAACTCGACATAATGCTCAAGCAGGTCGGTAGTGAAGACTCCCCCCTCAAGCAGGAATTCGTGATCCTCTTCTAGCGCATCCAACGCCTCGTGCAGCGTCCCAGGCACCGAACGCACCTCTCGCAATTCTGCTGCCGGCATATGATACAGGTCGCGGTCGATAGGGCCGTACCCATACTCGCTCGGTTCAATCTCGCGCTGGATACCATCAAGTCCGGCCATCAACAATGCAGCGAAGAGTAAGTATGGATTGGCTGCCGGGTCTGGTGGACGAAACTCAATACGCTTGGCCCTGGGGTTATCGGTCAATGGGATGCGCACTGCCGCGCTGCGATTGCCCTTCGAGAAGACCAGGTTCACCGGCGCTTCAAAACCAGGCACAAGTCGCTTATAGCTATTGGTGGTCGGTGCCGCAATGCCCAGCAGGGCAGGAGCGTGCGTCAGCAAACCGCCTATATAGTAGCGAGCTATTTGCGAGAGGTGGGCATAGCCCTGGCAATCATAGAACAGCGGCTTCTCATGCTTCCACAGGCTCTGGTGGGTATGCATCCCTGAGCCATTGTCACCGAAGATGGGCTTGGGCATGAAGGTGACAGTTTTACCGTGCTTGCGCGCCGTATTCTTGGTGACATATTTATAGAGCATCAGGTTATCTGCCGTCTTCACAAGCGTATTGAAGCGAATATCGATCTCCGCCTGTCCCGCCGCTCCCACTTCGTGATGCTGTGCCTCGACCGGTACACCAAGCTCTTCGAGCAAAAGCACCATCTCGGTGCGAATGTCCTGCAGGGTATCGTTGGGCGCGACAGGGAAGTATCCCTCCTTAACGCGCATGCGATGACCAAGGTTGGGTATATTGCCATTGCGTGCGGTATTCCACGCCGCCTCGTTTGAGTCTACTTCCGCATATTGAACATTATCTGATGAAGAGTAGCGCACGTTATCGAAGATATAGAATTCGGCTTCCGGCCCAAAGTAGCAGGTATCGGCAATGCCGCTAGAGCGCAGATACTCCTCTGCCTTTGCTGCAACATACCTGGGATCGCGTGTATATGGCTTCTTGGGTCCCATCGGGCCTGGATAAGCAACGTTACATATCAGAGACAGGGTTGGCGTTGTAGTGAAGGGATCCATGATGGCAGTCTCTGGATCGGGAATGACCAGCATATCGCTTTCGTTAATTGCCTGGAATCCTCGCACGCTCGAACCATCAAATGGTACGCCTTCAACAAAGGTGTCTTCGTTCAGCTCACGCATTGGTATACTGAAGTGTTGCCAGCTACCAGGTACATCTACGAATTTGAGGTCAACCATTTTTGCGCCGCGCTCTTGAGCAAATTGCAGTACATCTCCTGGGGTCATGCTTTCTTTTTCTCCTTACGTTTTATCCCACCATCTCTGCTGGAACTATTGGCATCCACGCCCACATGCTATTTAGTTATTTTGCACAATAAACAAGCATCGTCCCAGCATCACGCCGGGATATTTTTCTTGTTGAGGATTATACCGCAGTCTTCACAATGATGCTATAGGTAGTTTATCTAAATCCCGCTGCCTCATTACCGTGCAAAGTGCACAAAGCATTGGCTAGCTCTTCAATGGTTGGGCCAGCAAGAAGGGTAGCAGAGGAGATTTTCTTGCCCCAGATTTGCTCAATATGATCGACAAGGCGCACAGCCAGTAAAGAGTGCCCTCCTAAGTCGAAAAAGTTATCGCGAATCCCGATGGGCCGCACATCCAGGAGCTCTTCCCAGATCTGAGCAAGCTGGTATTGTATAGAGTTTAGCGGTGCAACGAAGGTTTCCGCTCGTCCAGGCCCCCCCATACCAGATGCCAGTAGCAGGTGGCGGTCTACTTTGCCGTTGGGGGTCAGAGGTAAGGCCTTGAGCAGGACAAAAGCAGCAGGGATCATATAGCCAGGTAGCCTTTCCTGAGCGAAGCCGCGTAGCTCTTCACCGGTGAGAACTTGCTCCTCTTGTGAAACAATATAAGCGAGCAGGCGGTTATCGCCGGTCGCGCTTTCCTGAGCCACAACCACCACTTCCTGAACGGCAGGATGTCGCCTCAATATCACCTCGATTTCTTCCAGTTCGATACGGTAGCCGCGAATCTTCACCTGGTTGTCGAGGCGCCCTACGAATTCGATGGTACCATCAGGCAGGGTGCGGGCCAGGTCCCCCGTTTTGTACAGGCGCGCTCCCGGCTCGGTACTAAACGGGTGAGGAATAAAGCGTTCCGCAGTGAGATCAGGCCGGTTGAGATAGCCACGTGCCAGGCCAGCACCGCCAATATAAAGCTCACCAGTTACCCCGATGGGAACAACTTGCAAATATTGATCTAACAGGTACACCTGAGCGTTAGGAATAGGGCAACCGATCGGCACTTCTCGGAAGCTACTACCCGCTTCCGCCGCTACCGGTAGCTCATGCATCGTTGTCACTATAGTAGCTTCTGCCGGACCATATGTGTTCACCAGCCGCACATCCTGACCCACATGCTTTTGCCATAACGCGACCAGCTCGGGCAAAGCTCTTTCCCCCCCGATGATCATCAGGCGCACTGAAGGAGGGAGAGCTAATGCATCAGCAGCGATTTTCCTGGCAAGCTCATGCCAGTATGCCGTTGGCAGGTCCAGCACAGTAAGTGACCAATCCCTACATGTTTGGAGAAATAGAGAAACTGAATCTAACATTGAATTGTTACGTAGTACCAGCGTCGCACCACTTGCCAGGCATGCATATATCTCTTCTGCACTGGCATCAAAACTGATCGACGCAAATTGCAGGACGCGATCGCCGGGTCGCAAAGCATAGGTGGCCCTTGCCGCCAGCGTGTAGTTTACGAGAGATGCGTGCTCAATCACTACTCCCTTCGGTGTTCCCGTAGACCCGGAAGTATAGATGACATAAGCTGTGTTCTGTGCTACCAGACCGCTGGCAGGATTTTCCTCAGGCTCTCTGCTGATCTCGCTCCAGCCAGTATCCAGACAAACTACTACCGCTTTATGATGAGGTAGGCAATCGAGTAACCGCTCCTGGGTTAGCAGCACGGAAACCTGGGCATCGCTGAGCATGAAAGCAAGACGTTCAGCAGGGTAGGCAGGGTCCAGCGGTACATAGGCTCCTCCCGCTTTGAGGATGCCCAACAAACCTACAATCATTTCCGGCGAGCGCTCCAAACACATACCTACCAGCATCTCTGGGCCTACACCCATCTTCTGTAGATAATGCGCCAGTTGATTAGCCCTCCGGTTCAACTCCCGGTAGGTCAACTGCACATTCTCATAGACCACTGCCACAGCATCAGGCACACGTTCTACTTGCTCCTCAAACAGTTGATGAACACATTGATCCCTAAAATCCATGCCATACCACCTCTTCGCCTTTTATCTATCTTCAGGGGAAGATGATAGGACACCCACACGGAGCATCCCTACCCTTACGATCAGGCCTGCACCATCTAGGGTAGGGATAGGGCTTCGCCTCTGGCCACCCCTGCCCTGGCCTCTTGCCCCCTAAATCTGCTCGCTAGAGCGCAGTCTAACACAAGCATCTGGCAGGAACAACCGTGAAAGCACGAAGGTTTTTGATGCGCATTCTTTCGTACTTCTTATGCTCTCGTACTTCTTACGAAGATATATTCTAAAGAAACTCAGCTACCATACCATCTCTGTCTAAGGGAAAGGGCGTAGCAGGACTGGTTCTGGCGAACTATGCTTTATCGCTTATTTCTGTGCCAGGATCGAGGTAGTAATATTACGTACTCAGCTTTATGGTTGACTTTAGCCTGCTATTCATGCTACACTACCGCACAGTGGAGTTTAACTCGCTAAATGCAACACGATCCATCGATTTTTCTTTCCTGGCGCGCATTCTCTCTACATCCTGATTCAATGGCGGGGCATTGAAGAAGGAAAGCTCTACGAGCTAGCTTCACACAGTCCAATGCTTTAGATAGGCTTATCCAGGGGCTTTTTCCTTTATCGACATTTAATAAATGGAGAATTATCTATGAGTCCCAATCAGCAAGCTGAGAAGAGTATTTCAGGATCCACCGCTTCCATCCCATTAGACAGGCCCATCACCGTTTTAGTAGTAGATGATCATGCCCTGGTCCAGGCAGCTATTAGCCAGGTTTTGTCTTCCCAACCTGAAGTTAAACTTGTTGTGACTGCGTCGAACTACACTGATGCAGAAGCCAAGGCCACTCGCTTGCAACCAGATATCATCTGGTTGGATTTGCACATCACACGCAACAGTAGTATTGAGGAGATCCAGCATTTACGAAAGCTCGCCCCCAATTCCAGGATCATTGCCCTTGCCGATGTTGAAGACGAGCAAGAAGCATTTGCAGCTATTATGACGGGCGCTCAGGGCTATCGCTCCAAGCAAGATGTTAACCCGGATGATATTATGTCTATGCTCCAGATGGTTTGTCGAGGCGAATTGGCCCTGCGCCCGGCATTGCTGACGCACCTCGTCCAGCGCTTACGAGACGCCGCTATGCCGCTCTGGTCCTCCGATGGAAGACCAGGAAACCATTCGCTCCTGCGTAGTATGGAACACGACGGCATCTCACAATTGACCGCTCGGGAACGCGAAATCCTCCAGCTTATCAGCCAGGGATATCGTGATCGTGATATTGCTGAGGGATTACATATTTCTGAGAAGACCGTGCAAAAGCATGTGCAAAATATTCTGAACAAGCTTGGTGCGCAAAACCGTACTGAGGCAGCATATCTCATCCACATGCGCTCAACCTTGTGAGATGACCAAATCATTCGGGGCATGCGCAGGGATGCTCGAAGCCTTGATGAACTTTGCCACCCGCATGGGCAAAGGCTGTAGGGACAGTGCCTTGTGCCTGTCCTGCTCGCGGCTCCACGATATGGAGCTCCTTATTCCCTGTCTCGGGTGTCAAACATCATTAGGGGCCGATTTATCACGCCAATTACCGATTATGAACTTTTCCAAACACGATCGGTCACCCACCATGTCATGTTGAGCGCAGCGAAACATCCGCTGCCGATCAATGGAGATCCTTCGCGGAGTTTCCCCTGAGCGAAGCGAATGGGCTCAGGATGACAGCCCATTACCGATTCTGGTCGTTAAAGTTCATCACTGACCTGTAGGTTCCCGATTGATCGTGGAACTCGATGATGAGGATGAACAAAATCATGCCGGAATAGCTGTAGGTTCCCGATTTATCGTGGAACCCGATTGATCGTGCCCAGTGCCGATTGATCGGCCCAAAGGCAATCCATCATACCCCCGATGAATTTGTTAACATTCATGATCGTGCCCTTGCATAATCCTTATGAATCCTCATAAACAGCGCCTGATAGCCTGCGGCAGTCTGCTCCCAGGAATGCGGATCGGCATACCTTTCTCCACGCAGCTTTGCTGCCTGCAACAAGGCGTCCCGAAGCGCCTCCAGATTGTCCGGGGGGACAAGAATAGCTCCTTCGTAATGAGCCACCGCCTCAACCAGCCCTCCAACGCACGTTAGTACAACCGGCAAGCCACAGCTCATGGCAATGTGTAGCGCCCCGCTCATTGATGCCCGGCGGTAGGGAAGCACTACAGCATCGGCTCCGGCAAAGACCTCTGCCACCTCTGCATCTGACACATAGCGGTTCACAAACGTGATACGATCCCGGTAGCGATTTCGGCTAATAAGTTCTGCTGGAAGAGTCCATCCTTCCCAGGTCTCGCCAACAACAGTCAGCCAGAATCCATCAATTTCGTCCTCCGGTAACGCATCGAAGGCCCGTATGAGGTCTTCAAGCCCTTTATAAGGCCGAATCAAGCCAAAAAAGAGCAGATTGCAGCAGGATTCCGGTGCCGTGCGAATTTGCTGCCTGCTCTCATCTGACCGGTAGTGATTGTACGGGCCATGGCTGATAAGCGCCACCGGCCGTTGTCCTAGCTCGTAGTGTTCGCGCAACAACTTCCTGTCATAGTCTGAGTGAACCACATAGCCATCGGCCAGGCTCACCATGAGCGGGGCTACGAGTCGTACATACGCTCGAACTAACGGCATATTTGCTTCCCCTGGATCGAGCACTTCGTGGAATTCAATAATCACCCGCGCCTTCAAGAGCTTCGCCATTCTAGCCAGTAACAGATACGAGTGCAGCACTGTTCCACTCCACCATTGGAACACAACAACATCCGGGCGTTCGCGAAAGAGAAAAACGAGCGCGCGGAGCATGCTGGGCAGCCAGTACCAATCCACGCCATCAAAAACTCTCGCTCCCGCATCATACTCTAGCTCGGTCAGCTTGGTTCCCACCCGCTTGTGGCCCGGAAACAGGATGGCCGGCAACAATTGCCGCATCAAAATTGCAGATACTTTGCAGGGCCGGGCCAGCGCATTTATCAGGTAAAGGGTGTAATAGCTGATCCCGCCCAGAAAGCGTGTTCCTGCCCCAACAATACACACTTGCAACTGCCCGTCCTCTGTCATAAACATTCAACCTCCAGGATAACTTTTCTCTCTATGATGAAATTTAACGACTAAAACCGGTAATAATTTGTCATCCTGAGCGCAGCGAAGGATCTCTGTCGATCGGCTCAAATGCTTTCTCTTCCCCTTCGCTTCGCTCAGGGCTACGGCTCACGCGCTCAGGATGACATTGCTACGGCTCCTGCGCTCAGGGCTGGGCTGCACTTGCTCAACATGACATGTGTTGCCGATCTCTTCTGAAAAAGTCCTTTTTCATCCTGGGTGGTGAACCCTTTTCATGAACGTCTTGATCGGTAAAATTTTATGAGGTTCTCTCTCGTACACGTTAGATCAACTGACTTTCCAGTTCGCTGATCTGTGGATGCCAGTTCCCCGCCTGCACACACCCCAGGTCAAGCTGCGTATCCAGCTCACTGATCTGTCGATACGCATTCCCTGTCCACACACATTGCATGCCAGATTGAGTATCCAGTTCACTGATTTGTGGATAGATGTTCTCGAACCATACACTCTTTAGAGCAAGTTGCGTATCAAGTTCACTGATATGGGGATGGAGGTTCTCCAGCCACACACGCTGCAGATCAAGCCGGGTATCCAATTCACCGATCCGGCGATGAAAAAGGACTGCATCTATTGCCGCCACCAGACTACCGCTTGTCTGCGCGATCAAAATAGCCCAGCCTGCTCCTGCAATGCCAAGCCCCGGTAGCAGTATCCACGCCAGAACCAGAGTGAGCGCTGCCATACCCAGGCTAAGGCAGGCAGCGAAGCGCAGGCGCCCCTGCACGCGCAGCATACTCACATAGATATTTGTGATTGCATCTGGAACCGCCGCAACAGCATCAATCCTCAGCAGCAGGAGGCTGTGCTGAGCATAGTCTGGACCAAACAGCAGCAGGACATAGCGCCCTCCAAAAAAGCAGAGCAGCATTGATGGGGCTAACACCATGCCGGTGACCAGTACACTCGAACGCACTTTGCGCGGGAGATCGATATATCTATGCGAGCCTTCAGCAAAGAGTGCGACCGCCACTACTGATGACACCATAAAGAAAAAATTGTCCAGCTTGTCTGCCATGAAGTAGTAAGCATTATCGGTTGGCGAGAGCAGAATCGTTACGAACACTGGAAGTAGGTACACCGGGGTGAGACCGCCCAGGTTGATGAAATGGTTCCCTGCCAGCGACGAGAGCATCGAGCGAACTTGCCTGCTTATGCCACGTATAGTCAGGCGATAAGCTCGCCCCAGGCGAGGTATCAGGAATATCCATCCTCCAAGCAGGGAAATTGCGGTAGCCAGAACTCCCGCCAGGAAGATGCCGAGCGCGCCAAGGTGGACAAGCAGCAGCACCGGCAATATCATCAACAGGATTTTGAGAGCCGCGACAACCAGATTCCGCAGCAGCATATTCACTGATGCGCGCTCAGCTACAAACGTTTGATCCAGCATCGAGGCAAGCGTCGTAATCGGTATACCAAAGACCAGGGTGAGGGTGTAGCCGATCTCGTGATCGATGATGGTGAACTGCCGTGAGAACAGCGGCAGCAGCCCGACAACAATGATTCCGGCAAGGAGACTCATCACGATCCCCGTAGCTCCTCCTGCATTGAGCGTGAGGGACCAGTCTTTGCCCTCGCTTCGACCTGGAAGCAACTGCACCAGCGTGGAACTTATACCGAGGTTGGAAACAGCCGCCGCTAACAACATGATCGAGATAAACGCTGATGCCAGGCCGATGTCAAACGGTGAGTAGATGTGAACTGCTGCGACCCAGAACATGTAACCTGACAAAGCGTTAGAAATATTCGCACCCATGATGCAGGCACTGTTGCGCAGCAAAGAATCAGCACGCAGGCGTTTTACCAGCGAACGCGCCCCAGCCCAGGGATGGCGAAAGTTCTCTCTGTCAAAAATCATGGTACTGCCCTCACGTATTTAGGTTTTTCTAAATACGAACTGCCAGGACCAGGGCATGATCCGCATCACAGGCCCCACTAGCCATGCAGCGCCTCGGATTGACTTCGGAGTAGCCTCGATCGGGTAGTTGAAGTCCCGGATTATGACTGTCTCGAAACCCAGTGTCTCTGCTCTCCTTTTGAGATCCTTCATAGTCACTACATAAAACCCATGCTTCCAGGGAACCGGCGCTAGCTGCCAGTAGATAAGCTGAACTCGCCTGGGAAGCCACCCCATAAATGGCAAGCGACTATGCGATTCGATGAGAAAGTATGGGTTCGGTAATTGCCCAACCAGGATGCCGCCTTTCACTAACACCCGCTGAATTTCGGCCAGTGAGCTTGTTCGCTGTTCGGGAGCTATATGTTCATAGACATTGGCCAGCATCACACAATCAAAATGCGACGCGGGAAATGGAAGCTGGTGCGCCCATCCTGGCAAAAGCTCCGCCGCCTTTTTCCTCGAAAGCATTGGCTGCTGGAGAACAGGATCAACTCCCCACCACTTGAAGCCAGGTGGGCTTTCCCACAAATCCGTCAGAGTTCCTACCTGGCAGCCCACATCGAGAGCGCGCAATGTTTCCACATGAACGTAGCTCTGAATGAGTTCGCTCAAAGTGCTGGCGAGCGCGCGATTCCTTGCTGTCCACTCCTCAGGCGACTGGAGCAGTCCATGCTTCTCAGAAACGTTATCTGTCATCATGTGCTAACCCACAGTACAACCTGGCGATATACCGTCCTGGGGGAGTTTATCCTGTAAAGATCGGCCTCTACCCTTTTAATGCCCAAAAACTGGGTTTGCGGCAGCGCAAATGTGACTTCCCATTCCTCACCTGGATTGAGAACGATTGGTGACCACTCCTTGACTACCCTGCCGTTTATATTCACATCAAGGCGGTAATTCATCGCCGTTGACTCCCTGTTGCTTACACCCAGGCGCACAGCCTCCTTCGCGTTGGCTCCGCTTGCTGGTAACATCCAGAGCTGCGTAAACCCTGGGCGGGGTTGCTGCTCCGCTCCGATAATGGCTACCACCAATGCACCGCAGACTATAAGCCCTGCCAGAACCAATAGCCGCGCTTGGCCTACATTGAAGCCTGGCCATCTTATGATCGGCTGTCCTGCAGTAAACCCCCGCCGCCCATGTCGCCGGAAGAGCGCCATGATGCTAGCACACATCGTAATACTGCCTAAGAAGACTGCCCATGAGCCAGCGCGCAGGCCAAACGGCGTCAGATTGAGCACAAGCCCACCCAGGATCACAACCGGTAGGCTTAAGCCCAGGCTAAAGATGAAACGCTCCAGCGCCCCCAGTTCTTGCTTTACAAACAGGGCAGATGTGAGAGCGTAGCCCGGTAGGAGAAGCACAAGAGGCAGCGTCCAGATGCGACCGGCCAGAGTGCTGGCTGGAATCGCGAACACCAGGACGATAGTGATAAGTGTACAGGCAATCACTACGAAGATATCCAGCGATCTATGGTTCATTCTGCCCCTCCTTACTTATGAGCATCTCAACGTCGTAGATAACGATATCCCCGCTATCAAAGACCTGGTTCACATTGACTACATTACCGAATTTCGCCAGCGCAGCCGGACTGATCGGCTCGTCGTAAGCGGGCGAGTCAGAAGCAGGGACACTGAAGTAAACCCCGACCACCGGCAATCCAGTGCTGAGCCGGCGATCGACAACCAGGTACTGAATCTTGTAGTTTCGTAGAGTAGCCATCTCAGCAGGCCCGAATTGCTCTGAACTGAACATCGATGCGACAGAGGGCGAAGAGGTAATAACCCATTCGTTCCCATAAGCTGACATGAGCAACATATTAATGCGATCGGTAGCGATTCGATGATTGGGTCCCAGATAGGAGCCTGCCCACTGAGCTGCAGCTATGCCCTCCGGCTCAATAGAGCGATCATCGGCAACCACGAGATAGGGGCCAGGCAGAAATGACCAGGGCTGCCCATTGCCTGTAATCACCTGACCGGTGAATATGACGCCCAGGACGATTATAAGGAGCATCGAGCGCCACCAGCCCGGAGAACGCGAGAACCAGAACCTGGTGGCTCCAATTGCCAGGACGAATGCGACTCCAAAGAAAACGAATTCCGATGACCGAATAGATACTTCTCCTCCAGACGGGGTCAGGCGAACTGCCAGGCTAACAGGGTATGCCAGGGCTACGCCGGCCAGCACAAGCACAATTACCCTGGTGCGATGATGCCGCCAGGTTTGCCAGAAGCCAAATGGTAATCCCAGCAGTATCAATCCCACTGAAGCGAGTGCGGCTCCGCGCTCCCATAGAGGCAGCACGAATCCCGACCCGCTATGAAACAACTGCCGGGTTGGCCCTTTGCCAACGAGTATCTGCACAAGCTGGCTCGATACATTACTAAAGTACGGGCTTAAATAACTTAGCGCGAAATTACCTGTAAATCGCAGCCAGGCAACACACAACACCAGTCCGAGCAGCGCCACTCCCAATGGACCGAACTGATTTCTCTGGCTGGGTTTGTACCAGATAAATGCTCTCCCTAGAGACAACAGCGATATCACAACCCAGTAAAGCAGAAATATCACGAGAGCATATGATGTAACGTGATGCGCAACCACTACTGCACCAAGCGCGAGGCAGCCCGCTAGAATCAGGCCTTTATCGCGTTTCGCGGATTTGGAATATGAGCGAACTATGGCGAGCACCACAAACATAGCCAGCGGTAAGGCAAGAGATTCATAGCCAAACTCTGCGTCATTGAACAAGAAGCCCGGATTAGCGATATACAGCAGTGTCGCGATACCTGCCGCTTGCTGCGAGTCGCTAACGTACTCATAAAAGCGGTAGAGTACTAATACACACAGCAGGCGTACCGCAGCGAGCAGCACGATGCCTGCCGGAAAAAGAGAAAGTCCGCTCAGGTTTGTTAGGGCATCTGTGACAATCTCCAGAGCAGGATAAAAAGGGCTGATTCCTAAGATTGGGTTCGCCTGAAAAAGATGCCCGCTCGCAGCAATATCATTGAAGGTTCGTGTATGTGTAAGCTCATCGAAGTACGTGAAATACAGCGGGTATTGGACATATTTGACAATGTAGAGACCGATTCCCAGCACAATGAGCAAAGCGATGCGTTCCCGTCGTGCTGGCCCCGCTAAGAAGAGGCGATACGCAACCGGCAGGAAAAGCACCAGCAGGCCGCACCACCATACAGCTTCAGCCCATTGTAATGAAAAACGCGCTGCATTGTCTGCCAGTGAGACCAGCAGCAGGCCAAAGGCGCTCGTCAAGCTGAGTGCCGGGAACCACCCCCATGCGTTGGATACCGGTGCAGTTGCGGTTTTGCTAGCACCGAAAACCCGCGGAGACTTAGATGTCTGGTAGTTGCTTAGTTGCCTCCTTCCCACAATCTCAACTGTGGGAGTGTCTGTATGCCTGGATGCCTGCGGTAGCTCAAGCGCTTGATGGCCGCTCGATGGTCCCCTTTCATCATCCTGGAATGTTGGAGCTTTCACAAATTGAGATTTCGATCCATGTTGATTTATAAGTAGCTCACCGCAAAGAATACAGGCTTTCGCATGCAGGAGCATGGGATTGTTGCAGTGAGGACAGATTACCTTGTCAACAGGATTGCTGTCTTCCATTGGTTCCATTACATTCATCATGTTTTCCCTTTACTACTTGCCACAAGCCGTCTTATTTGCAAGAGTTCCTCATAGATATGCTCAATGCGCGGCACAATCCTTCCTGCCTCAAATTCATTGGCTTTACGCCGTCCTGCCTCCCCCATGCGATGGCGCAGATCGGGATCAGCGAGCAATCGCTCAATAGCCTGCTGTAGAGCTATTGGATTGCCCGGTTGAACGAGAAGCCCTGTTTCGCCATCGACAACAATATCGCTGAGACCGCCGGTGCGAGAGGCAATGACAGGGCGCCCGGCCGACATGGCTTCTATGGCTACCAAGCCAAAAGGCTCAGCCCATACCGAAGGAACCACCGCTATCATGCTGTGCCGCCACGCCTCTAGAACGGCATAGCGGGGCCAGTCTTTGAGAAAGAGGACGTTAGGGAGAGCGCTTTTGCTTAACTCCGGCCACTCTGGCGTATGGTAGCCGATGAGAACCAGGGGAGGCGCATGTGTGAGCATAGCATACGCTCGGAGTAGCACATCCACTCCTTTGTGACGGGCTAAAGCGCCGGCAAAGAGGAGAAACTCTTCGCCGGGCAGTTGGGCAAGATACGGTTCAATATCGCCTGAAGGAATATTTCCCTCGCCGGGCAGGAAGTTGGGAACGACCTGGAACGGCAGATGACTGCCAACAAGGCCATTAGCAGTTGCCACTGCCTGGCTTACGGGTAAGAACATGTCAACGAGACCACGCCTGATGCGATCCATCATCCTGTGAGCGAGGACAGTAGGCGCTCCCTTTGCTAGACCATAGAATCGAACTCCGCAGCTCAGGCACTTGGTAAAACCAGGCCCATCGCAAGTTGAGCCGTGATACAGGAGCGTCGTCTTCGCGCACGTCAAATCATAGTTGTGTAAGGTCACAACCAGTTTGGCCCCACTCCAGGCTTTCAGAGGGAGAAACGAATACACAAGCCAGTTGTGAGCGTGAATGATCTCCGGTCTTTCTCGCTTGATGATGCGACGTATTGCCAGCATAGCCTCCAGATCGGGAAATGGTGGCGCAAACTGCCGATCGCTGTCACGGAAGAGCCATGGTGCTCGCTGCATCGAGAAATGAATGCGATACACACGTACCCCTTGATCCAGTTCATATTCCTCTCGATCCCCGTGCCCAAGTGTGATAATGGCCACATCGTGCCCACGCGCTGCAAGTTCGATGCTCAGAGATCGCACCTGTATCGCTCCTCCTCCAATGATGGGATGATAGAACTGGGAAAGCATCAAGATACGCACGGTTACCTATCTTTCTAAATCTGTTCAAATGTACGCACACAATTGTCGATTGCAGTGAAAGCTGTCGAGACTTCCCGGTAGCGCCAGCAGCTCAAATCTCGATGAAGCAAATCTGCTAGTTTCCCCACATCCTCCGCAAAGCACGCTTTGAGTTCTGTGTATATTTGAGGATCCATGGAAACATGGCGAGTGAACATGCCAATAGCTTTACTGGCCCAGGCTAGCCGCAGGTGATGAGGCACAAGAGATTTGACGCATTTCTCCAGAGCGCTGGGGTGGTAGATGAAATGATCCAGCAGAGCATAGAGACCCCGTGATCTTGGGACTCCCGCAGGATTGTAGCGCACAGAGATATTGATAGAAACATCTTCTCTCACTCCGAGGAAGGAGAAGACTTCACGCAGCGTTTCCCCTGGATTGCTGAAGAGATCATCGTACAACAGCACTTTCACCCGCTCTGACCCGAACACCTCCATATAATGCCTGACTTGCTCATAATAAAGTCCTGCTTCTCTGTACCACCACATCGGCTCAAAGTCCTGTCGCTTGCGCTCTTCCTCTCGTTTCAGTCCTTCAGCAAAGTCCAGGGTTTCCCTACCGGCCAGAAATGTATACGCGCTATAAGCTCGCTCTACCGGCTCGCGCAAAAGCATAATAATCTTCGCACCTGGGATGGCCTCGGCAATTCGCTCTGCTGTAGCAGGGTAGCAGAGATAGAAGACAGAAGCTTCGCCAATGGCTTTCGCTCTCCGCGCCCCTGCAAACAATTGCGCATACTGCTCTTCGTCGCGGATTATTCTCTCATTCAGTCTTTCATCCCCCGGCCCTTTAAAAGACGAGGGCAGAAGGCCGCAGGCAAAAAAATGCGTTTCTTTTCTTGGCGTAAGATAAATTTCTGGGTGCTGGCCGAGATAGCGATGCAGAGAGGTTGTGCCAGAGCGTGCTGCGCCGGCAATAAAAAAGTTGGGCAGTTTCTTCACTTCGCTTCAGTCTCCTTTACCGGGCTGATAGAACTGTGACAGCATCAGAATGCGAAGATACGCGCAAAACCTCGCGATAAAGGGACAGGAGACCGGCTACGCAGGCGTCCCATGTTGGCAACGTGACGTGCCCCGGTATCAGAGGCTGGCTGAGCTGATCGATTATTGCCTTCGCCACTTCCTCCGGCTTGCTGTTGATGGAAACTGCGCGAGCAAGGCCCCGGTCGACAAACTCTTGCAACGCAGATGTGCTGGCAACAAGCACCGGGCGTTTAAGAGCAAGCGCTTCCAGAACAGCAATACCCTGAGATTCATACTCGCTCAACAGCGTCACAAGGTCAGATCGCGCAATGAGCGAAGCCATAGCACTCCCATCACCTTGCGGAACCGCTTTGATTTCTACGCACTCGCTAAGACCAAGCCCCTTCGCTAACTTCCACAAAGCAGGTTCATACGGCCCTGTACCGGCGATGCGAAGCCGCGCATCTGGAACGTGCTCCAGCACCTCCGGTAAGGCCGCGATCACTCGTTGATGCCCTTTGTATCGCTCAAGCCGTCCAACGGAGAGAATCAAGGGAGCCTCGTGTACTGCTGCGTTCGTTGCTCCCCCTGCAAATTCCAAAAGGTGATCCGCTCCATTTGAGATGACTACAAATTGCTCGGCGGCCAATTGCAAGCGATGTTGTACAGCATTTGCCTCGAATGCTGAAACGCCGATTACCTTGCTTGCTCGCGCCAGGAGCGGGCGTAGCATCATCCAGTGAAGCCCGCGTACTGCCTTGCGAAAGTGGGATAAGTCCCCGCTGCTATGAAGAGTAAGCACGTAAGGTATATTGGCTCGCAGCGCCGCCAGCATGGCAAGCGGGGTAACGAGACTACGGTACGCCTGGCAGTGGACGATATCCCATTGCCCATGAGTAATGACGCTATAGATGCCGGGGGCAAAGTAGAAGTCTTTGTGGTCCGGCCAGGCTCGTACCCGGCGTATCTGTATCCCCTCAACTTCTTCATATGTGGGCAGTTGACCGGTCGAATCTGCCACCAGCATGGTGAGATGCACACCGGCACCTACCAAACGCCGCCCCACGTTGTAGAGATGTATCGCCAGCCCCCCTTGAGGATAGCAGGGATAACGATAGCGAGGGGCAACCATCAGTATACGCAGCGGGTTAGATACACCTGGCATAGCAGAATCTCTCTTTCCTGGCTCTTGATCCCCTTATGATTTTTGACATCCGAATGGGGAAAGGCTGTAGGGACAGGGCCTTGTGCCTGTCCTGCTCAGGGGTCCACTCATTCCCTGTTTCGGATGTCTGTAGGGACAGGGCCTTGTGCCTGTCCTGCTCGCGGCTCCCGGTAATGCCAGCATTGTAAGTTTCTTTGCAGCAAATCCTCTAGCTTCTCCACATCCTCCGCAAAGTATGCTTTGAGCTGCGCATATATCCCGGGATCCATGGCAACGGGCTTTAAGAACATACCCATAGCCTTCCACGCCAACCCAGGCTTGATGTGTTTCGCCAGCGGGTTGATTTTACTCACGAAGGGCCCAATTTTATCCACGCAGGTATACAAAGAGGTATAGAGCCTTCGCGACTTCGGAACTCCTGCCACGTTGTAGCGTACAGAAGCATCAATAGCAACATCTTCCTTCACTTCGAGGAAGGAGAAGACCTCCCGCAAGGTTTCCTCTGGATTGGTGAAAAGATCATCATACAGCAGGACCTTTACTCGCTCTGACCCGAACACCTCCAGGTAACGCCTGACCTGTTCATAATAGAGGCCCAGTTCTCTATACCACCACATCGGCTCATAGCCTTTATCCTTGCGTTCTTCCTCCCGCCGTAGCCCCTCACTAAAGTCCAGGGCTTCCCGGCCATCACGTACCAGAAGCATATAGGCGCTATAGGCTCGCTCTGCCGGTTCGCGTAGCAGCACTATGATCTTCGCGCCAGGGGCCATCTCAGCAATCCGCTCCGCGCTATCCGGGAAACAGAGATAGAATACTGAGGATTCGCCAATAGCTTTTGCGCCTCTTACATCCATGAACAGTTGGGCGTACTGCTCCTTATCATGAACTACTCTCCGGTTGAGTATTTCATCGCCCGGACCCGTTCGAGGAAAGTGATGCGACGCAAAAAAATGTGGCTCTTTCCTCGGCGTGATGAAGATCTCAGGATGCTGGCTAAGGTAGCGATTCAGAGAGGTTGTGCCAGATCGCGCTGCACCGGCGATGAAAAAGTTAGGCGTACTACTCACGTATATGATTTCCCCCTTTGCTCTGAGTGGATCGGCTTGCTAGAGGCTTAAAACTCAGGGGAACTATAGCACTCGTTGTTTCTGTCAAACAACCATAAAAATGCGAGGTTTTTCAATTGGTAGCTTCCCGAAAGAGAGTTCGGCAAATCTACGAACCATTACGTACCTACCTTTAGGGTTGTGGAAAACTGGCCCCGGATGCTACACTCCTCTTTGATCCACCGGCAAGTAAGAGGTATTTGTTTGTGAATGACGAGCAGAAGGGTAACATTGCATTTTTGACCTCGCTTGACCCGCGCGATCGACGAGCATGGTCAGGGACTTTGTACTATATGGCTCAAGCCCTCCAGAGGGAATACGAGCACGTATCTTTTCTAGGCCCTATAGATGCTTTTTATGAGAAGCTATATGGATTCATGCTACAAAGGGGCGCGAAGTTCTTCCTCAAGAAAACCTTCGTCTACCATGAAAGTCATTTAGTTGCTAAGAGGTACGGCAGAGTCGCCACGCAAAAGCTTGCAAGTCAATCGTTTGATGTAATTGTCGCTCCGGCAGGCGCACCCGAAGTTGCTTTTTTGGAAACAGATATTCCTGTTGTGCTGGTGATTGATGCAACCTATGCTTTACTGTTCGACTACTATCCCCGGTTCTCGAATGCTTTGAGACGATCCGTCTGGCAAATGCACAGCATTCAAAACCGGGCATTCCAGAAAGCCAGCCGTATCATTTGTGCTTCAGCGTGGGCCGCTCGGTCGGCTATCGAGGACTATCAGGCCGATGCGGGCAAGGTCTCCGTCGTTCCATTCGGCGCAAACCTGGAACATCCTCCCGCTAAGGAACTTGTGCTCCAGAGGAAAAAATCCGGGAGATGCCGGTTACTATTTTTGGGAGTCGATTGGCAAAGAAAAGGGGGCAACATTGCCTTTGAAACGCTTCTCAAGCTAGAGAAACTGGGCATCCACGCCGAACTTGTGGTGTGCGGATGCAGCCCTCCAGTTTCTCATGAACGGATGAAGGTCATTCCCTTCCTCAATAAAAATGACGAGAGGCAGCGCAGTCAGTTGGACGCTCTTCTCATGGCTTCCGATTTTCTCCTTGTGCCGAGCAGGCAAGAATGTTACGGTATTGTTTTCTGTGAGGCGTGCGCGTTTGGATTACCCATCATTGCAACACATACCGGCGGCATTTCAGAGATCGTCCGGGACGGTGAAAACGGGTTCCTGCTGCCCCTCAGCGCTGGCGGAGATGGCTACGCTGCAATAATCGCCAGCATATACCGCGATGATGAACTGTATGCCCGGCTCGTGGCAGGCTCCCGCAACGAGTTCGATGCCCGGCTCAACTGGAATACCTGGACAATTGCTGTCAAGCATATTCTCGCTCAACTGCCTGGCCGCGAAAGCTCCTCGGGCGATTCATCAAGGCCTTGAAGAGAGACGAAAACTAATCGCGTAATAGCGGTTATAAAATGCCTGGCCATAGGCAGAGGGAGTCCCGTTCCAATTAGCTATCAACCCATATGAGCCACATCCCCAGGGCATCCACGTCCATGCTATATAGGAAACAGCATGAGCATCAGCCCACGCCATATACTCATTCACAAAGGTTGTTCGACAATCGTTTTCCCCAAACTCAGTCGTCACCACAGGTACGTGTTGAGCAAGACGAGCTATAACCTTATCCCAGCAGGTTTGCGTGTCACATGCTTCTTGCCCTCCCTGATAATTATGAAACGAGGCAACCAGTTGATGCAGCGGATCAGAGGGAAGGTATTGGAGAAATTGTGCCAGGTTGTTGGCCGATGCCAGCCCTCCCAGCAAGATCGGGTTAGTTGCACCCGTTGAGCGAACGGCATTGACCAGGCCTTGCATACCTTCAGCCTGCCACTGGACAGCCGCAAACGGGCAATGCTCGCAAGGTATAACTCGCGTAATGGTACAGCCTCCATCCCGCCAGCAGGACCAGGGATTCGCATCCCTCGCGTTATAAGATGCGATATCTGGTTCATTATAGACTTCAAAAAGCACTGCCGCATCATTTTTAAAGGTGCGTGCGACCGATTGCCAGAAGGCAGGCGCATGATCGGCATCTGCCATCGGCTGTTGAGAAGCTGATACATTTTTGCCAGGTGCATTCCAGGTAAGGGCAAGATCGACATACATGCCATGATCATGGGCCAGGCGAACAAAGTTAACGATGGCCCACCGGTAATTGCTGCCCGAAACCGGAGAAGCTACGCCATTGATTCCGAGCCAGCAGTCTTCATTGAGCGTCAACCGCACGACATTGATATGCCAGGATGCCAGCGCTGCCATATGCACTGCATCGACTGGTTGGACGAAGATAGATGGATGTAGTTGCACACACCATTTTGCACCAATAAAACCCACCCCAACTAACCGGATCGCCTTCCCTTGACCATCTACAAGCTGATTACCTGAAACATGAATCGCAAGCCCTGAAGAATGTGGTACGGCCAGCGATTGCTTAACCGCTTGCTGCCGCTTCATAGGCATGTCTGCGGCGGACAGCAGAACCAGCAGCAGGAGAGTGACGAGTATTAAGCCTTTTCTCCGCCATGAGAAAGAGTTCCTTTGCTGCATAGCCATTCCTTTCACCAGTCATATCAAATCCGGCTGAAGAGTGACGAACAAAAGCGGGGGTGCAGGGGGCGGCCAGCCCCCTGCCGGAGTTTGAGGTGTCCTCAAAGAATCCCTTTTGAAACGGATTTGATATCAGACGAACGCTGGCAAAGTAGTATAGCACAACTATTGCCGGCAAACATCGAGGAAAGGATGAAAAAATTCCTGGGTATCTCTCAGTATGGAGGTATGAACAAAAATATGAAAATCTCTCTTCTAAGTATGCTGGGAAAAGCTAGTCGTAGAATTGGACGAGGTGAATTACTTATTTTTCTGGTTGTGGGAATAGAGTTCTAAGGCTATACTCATTTCCATCCTGCTCATAGACAAGGAAAAAGGGGTAGCGGCTCATTGGTTACATCAACGACAGGCAGATTTACGGGCCTATCGATCACGCGCACTTTAGAAATGCTGTTTTACCGCCTGGTGATCGTACCATTGCTGGCCTTTCTGCCGGCCCCATTGGCTTATGGCATAGCCTGCCTGCGCGGCGATGGGCGTTACTGGTTTGATACAGACCTGCGTAAGCGGATCATGGACAACCTCGAAGCTGTGCTTGGCGATCAATTGAGCCAGGTGGAGCGGGCGCGTGTGGCTCGCGACTTCTTCCGCCGGCAATCCTGTCAAGATATAGACGATATGCGCATAGCCGGGAGAGGACGGGCGCTGGCCCGGCTGGTAGAGATACGTGGCCTGGAACATATCGAGACAGCGCTGGCAAAAGGGAAAGGCGCAATCATCTGTAGCGCCCATTTTGGCTCCTATAACAGTTGTTTCTCCCTGATCGGCGCCTGCGATTTCCCCATCACTGCCGTCGGTGATTGGGTGTACAAATCTGATCCTTACATGTCGCTGTTACCACGACTCATCTGGAGAAGAGCGAGCAGCGAGAAGCGATTGATACGCCGCCGGCGGCGGCCTAATATCGAGCCTCGCGAGGGAGAGGTGAAGGCGGCAATCGAGATAGCGAAAATTCTGCGCGCCAACGAATTGATTGCCATACCGATTGATGTTCCGGTAAGCCAGAACGAGCGCTTGCGGGCAGTTCCGGTCGAGTTTCTAGGGCGGCAGATCCTGCTATTACCCGGGACTGCTAGCATTGCTCAGTATACCGGCGCAACACTGTTGGTACTGGTTGTACACCGCTCGGCAGACTGGCGGCATCAAGTCCTGGAAATCTCGCCACCGGTGCCGCTGGATGGCGATATCGAGACGGCTTTTAAGCATTGTGTCGCTTTAGTAGAAGCTTCCATTCGCCAGTATCCTGCTTTCTGGGACTATTGGAGAAGCACGCAGGGCCTGATTGATCTAGGACTGCTATCAACCGAATCATAAGTTATTTTTCATTCAAAGGAAGGAGATATCTATGCCTTCGCGTTCGTTTCGCACAGCTTTAGTCCTCCTGGGCCTGCTCTGCTTGATGATCCTGTCAAGCATATTGCCCCTCGCATGGCATGCGAGAGCAGCTTCGAGTTCAACACAGCAGGGGCACAACTTCCAGCCGAGCGGGTACGGTGTTACCTCGGCTAAGAGGGTCAGCACATTCACCGTACCGCAAATCCATGCCAAAAACACAGGACAGGCACTTATATATCCCCATGCCACAATGAGCACACCTGTTGTTGCTCGTGCCCTCACCACACAAAATGCTACCCCACCAGAGGTTGTTCAAGTTCCGCCACCGAGTAGCACTGATCCATCTGCAATTACCGGCCTGTCTGAAGACAACCAGGCTACGGCAGACACCAATGGCGCTGGCGGCACCGAGAACTATCTCGAAACGGACATGGTCTCGTTGGGCATCTACGACAGGAGTGGCAATCTGGAATATACGACTACCTTTCAACAGTGGTTCGGCATAAAGGTTCCATACAACGACCCGCTGGTCATCTGGGATGACCAGGGAAATCGCTTCATCTTCAGCGTCAATGTTGGCTATGAATTGCTCCTCTCGGTGGCTCAACAGAGTAATGCCCTTGGAAGTTTTTGTAACTACGCCTTCCCCACTCCCAATAACTATGGTTCCGACTTTGAAAAGCTTGGAGTGAATTGGATGGGCATTTATCTCGGCGCCAATCTGGTAGAACCTGGCACTGGCAACCTGCTTTCCAATGAAATGTTCATGGCCAACCGCACGCAAATGGAGAACTGCAAGCAAAAGGTATCCTATATCTCCTGGACAGGGTTGACAAACCCGGACGGCTCTCTCGCCGAGGCTATTACGCCGGCAAATGAGCAATCAAGCGGGAACGGCTTCGAGTACTTCGTGAACTCCCTTCAATTCGGTGGCTGCCAGTTAATTCTCTGGACACTCAATATATACAGTCATCAGTTGTCCAATACCTCAATCCCTACGCAGTGCTACAGCCCGCCGACCTTTGCGAAGCAAGCCGGTTCTACATTGAGGCTTGGCACAGGGCAGGATAACAGTCTCACGCAAGCCAGCTATCTCAATGGGCTGGTGATAGTCTCTCTACCAGGTGGCTATGATTGGGGTGATGGCAATGGAATCGTGACTATCATCGAGTGGTTTGTGCTCAATACAAGTTCCGCGAGCCTACTCACACAGGGGGCATTTGGTACGCCCGGTTTCTGGCTATTCTTTCCGGCAGCAGTGCTAACCCGGACAGGTCACCTGCTCTTTGTCTTTAATGCCTCTGGCTCGACCATCGATCCCAGCCTCTGGTACGTGAATCAAACGTTTACAAACACCACGCTGCTGGCACAGGGGAACGGTCCTTACCAGTATGGTAAAGGGTCGCCCTGGGGATACTATAGCTCTGCCTGGCTGGACACTACCGGGCAAAGTCCCGGCTCTGTCTGGATAACTGGTGAGTATGCCCAGGCAACTAATTCCTGGGGCTCCGCCTTTGGCCTGGTCACGCCCTAGCTATCGCGGCTTCTCTCAAAACCTGGGTGCCGGCCTGTTCCTTGAGGGTAGGGGCGATGCTAGCCATCGCCCTGCTTTCTAGCTATTGCGCCATCTCAACCTGATCCAGAACGGCCTGGCCACTCCATTGAATGCGCTCTTGAATGGTGAGTCGCATTCTGTGCGTCCTGATTACTGAGCGGCCATTCACCCTCTCCTTTAAGATCATCTTTAGCACACGCCAGCCATCCCGAAATGTGCGGAAATTGCTGATACCATTGATACGGGTATGCTCAAAGCTCGGTACCTCTACAATTTCGAGGTTAGCTTTGCAGATACGCAAGTGAAGCAGCGCTTCAATCTCAAAGCCATCACAATCAACATCGAAGAAATTGAGGCAGTCTTTCCAGAAGGCATTAAAGCCACAGAACATATCGGTAAAATGCACCCCGAAAAGCAGGTTCGTAATCCAGATCAGTACGCGACTGCCGATCCAGCGCAAGTAGGTAAAATCAGAACTGCCGCCATCACCAATGAAACGCGAGCCTTTCGCATGATAGGCCCCGGCCAATAATGCTTCGATAAAGCGCGGCAGTTCACGTGGATCGCTCGAGCCGTCTGCATCCATCATCACGATGATATCGCCGGTGGCTGCCGCAAAGCCTGCTTGCAGCGCCACGCCTTTGCCGCGCCTATGCTCTGTATTGACGATACGGACAAGCGGCGACAGGCGACAGGCAACCTCGACGGTATCATCGGTCGAATCATTATTGACTAGGAGGATTTCGTGCACCCAGCCTGGGATCATTGGTAGCACATATGGCAGATTCTTCGCCTCGTTGTGAGCCGGGATAACGACACTGATGCGCAGGCCCCTGCGTTCCACTATGTTCAATATGGGAGTTCCGCACTCCATGGATCTTCGCTCTCCTCTTGCTTCACGCTACATGCAAATCTAGCATGGCAGGCAATTGCAAGCAACCATAAAAGTACGAGTATTCGTTGTGGGTATCTCTTCGCAAGGCCTACAGGAAAATATATGAGCCGTTCTGACCTCATACACGGGAAAATACGTAGGGAAGAGCGAGGCTTGCTCTCACCCTCGTTCTTCGCTATAATGGGCAATAAAGAGGGGGAGAACATACGCCCCTGATTGAAAGAGAGGTGAGCTATGACATGGATGTCACGGGCGCGGAAGTGGATAACGCGTGCCAGGTTCTTTGCGTTTGTGCTTGCGCTTGCTATTCTCTGCGCTGTTGGGACAGCAGTAGTTCACGAGTACGATCTTTCCGCAACGTTTGGCTGCATCAGTTTAATACTCTGCATTCCGCTTGGCATTGCCATCAGCACCTCGCTCAAAACGCTCAATAGAGGAGCGCCACTCACAACTCAGGTGAGTACTCCGACCGTTGAAGAAGTAATTGTCGAGGAGACTCCAGGCCCTGGTGCTCAAGGTGAGACTACAGAGAATGTTGGCGAATGAGGTCAAACCCGCTATGCTCGCCGCTTAACGCTTGCAATTCATACAGATCGTCCAGATCGTCGATGGTATCGATATCTAACGCTGTACCAATCCCATTGTATATTGTATAGCTCAGTTTCCTCTGCCTCGCTGCTCCAAGATACTTATAAAAACTATCTGGCCCAAAGAGATAGGGAATCACCAATGGTGGTTTTGCCAGCAGAGCATTGGTCCCCGTCCCATCGCGTGATGGTGCCAGCACAACATCATACCCCCTGGACAACTCGATGATGGCCTGAATATCACGTGTATGCAGCAAAGGAAGATCGGCAGATATAGTCAGAAGCGCTCCCGTTCCCGCTTGTCGCTCCCTCAATGCAGCAGCGTGAAGCGCCTCATTATGCCCGGGCACCTCTTCGCTCAGTCCTTGCGCTCCCCACATGCTGGCATAGAGCAGCACTCGCTTGTCCGGGCTGACTACCGGCACTCGCTCAAAGTACTCGCTTTCAAGCAGCACGCGGAGGACGTGATGCAGCATATCCAGTACCAGGTCTTGGCGCTGCTGCAACGTGAAGTGATCTGCCAGGCGGCTTTTCGCCATTGCCAGGGATTTTACCGGGACAAGGGCACTGTACTTCATGGCTCAGTCAAACCCTGTAGCGATTCTAATGTTCCCCCTACTACGATGGTGTGTCCGCCTGGCAAAGCAGTATTTATTGCTGCATCGGCGATAGCTTCGCCCATATCGATGGTAGTAGGAAGCTGGCCGGCAGTGTCTCGCCGGTACTTTGTCAGCCCTGGCATTGCTCGTTCCATCAATTTGTGTGTAATTGTACCCTCGACCATGTCGCCCGTAACCACCAGAAGGCGAATACCGTGAGCAGCTAGCTCGTCTTGCCTGGCACGTAGCGCCCGCTCTCCCGCGTGCTTACTTTCTGCCACAGGCTCATAGGTTGGTAGATTTACCACTTTCCCATAGAGATGTGCCCAGTGGCTGGTCACGAAGATAATTGTGCTTCCTTCTGGCATGAGCGCTAGCGCCCTATCTACAATGGCGAGTTGTGCGTCTCGATTGATCTTCATGGGATAATGCGGGTCTGCGTTTACCAGGTCGCGTTCCAGTCCTCCCGAAGCGTTAAGCACAAGCAGGTTCAGGTGGTCAGTCCATGCTCTCAACTCAGCAAAGAGGCGCTCAATATCCTCCTGCTTTGTGATGTCGCAAGCTATAGCCAGAGCCCTCACATTCTTTCGCATTATCTCCGCAACAACTTCGCTTGCTCGCGCCGCCTTGTTACGATAGGTAATTGCCACATCATAACCTCGATCAGCTAAGGCAAGCGCTGTAGCGGCTCCAATGCCGCGCGAACCTCCTGTCACCAGCGCTACCCGATCTGCTTCCATGATCTCTATTCCCTCTCTCTTAGGCATGGCTCAAATAAACCTGACAGTTCTTCAATCAGCAGAAAAGCCCGGACATGTCATGTTGAGCGAAGCGAAACATCCGCTGCCGATCGACGGAAATCCTTCGACGAATTCCCTCTTTCGGGTGTCAAAAATCATCAGATACGATCTGGCTATTCAATCCCTGCGGCTTCCAGCACTCTTTTCGCTAGCGCCGCCTTAGCCGCACTATCCTTCATGATCGTATTCGTGGCCACTGCCGGTATCCCCAGATCCTCAATTGCGCTAACGAGATGGGCATCCCGCTCATCAATCACCATCACATCCAGAAAATCGCGGTAACAGCGAGCTACGCCCACCACCGAGACTTCCATACCCAGACCGCGCATCAGCTTGTCAGCAGGCCCCTTGATCGGCGCTCCTCCAACGATCGGGCTGACTGCTACAATCATCCCGCTTGCCTCGTGCAGCACATCGTGAATGCCGGGCACCGCTAAAATACTCCCGATGCTCACAATAGGATTGCTTGGGGCCAGCAGAATAGCCTCTGCTTCTTTAAACGCATCGAGAACGCCCGGCGCCGGGCGAGCTTTTTCCGCGCCAACAAATACCACGTCCTCCACTTCGTCTTCGCAGCGCCGTTTGACCATGTATTCCTGGAAGTCCAGCAGCCCTGCAGGAGTACGGATGTACGTCGTTACCGGATCATCAGACATCGGCAGGAGCCGTATTTCCAGGCCAAAGCGCCTGCGTATATCATCTGTCACTTCGCTCAGCGTTTTCCCCTGCTTCAGTAAATTGGTGCGATGAATGTGTGTAGCCAGGTCGTGATCACCGAGCATAAACCAGTCTTCGTAGCCATAACTGGTCAATTGCTGCATCGTATTGTATGTATCGTTCTGGATTCCCCAGCCATGTGTTTCATCAACCACACCTGCCAGGGTATAGGTGACGATATCGAGATCGGGTGAGACATGCAAGCCATAAAAATCACGGTCATCGCCTGTATTGCCGATCACCGTAATTCGCTGCTGTGGAATAACCTGCACCAATCCCTGTAAAAAACGCGCCGCGCCGACGCCGCCAGCAAGGACAGCTATCATGCATATACCTCTAATCGAAGCGAACCAGTAACGTGCTCAATGGAAGCCGCTCACGCCGTTTTGGATCGGCTGCCGCGTATCCCACCGTAATCAATGCGTGGGGAATCAGCCGCTTGTCCAGCTCAAGGGCTTCGCACACGACTTCGGGACAGAAAAGCGGAGCGCACATCCAGCACGTATCCAGACCCAGATCGTAAGCCATCAGGAGCATGTTCTGGACGGCAGCGCCCAGGCTCTGGATCGCCATGATCGTCTCATCGGCCTGCCGCTTCTCGTCGGGATAGCGATCCATCTCTTCGAGATACAAACACGGGATGATGATTGCCGGAGCGTCATGAATGCGCTGGCGGGACTTTTCCAGGCGGATATTGACGATCTCGGTATCCTGTCCATCCATCTCCAGGTTGTGACGCCATGTCTGCCCCATGTACTCGGCCAGCCGTATCTTTGGCTCTTGCCTTGTAAGCACGACAAAGCGCCAGGGCTGCCTCCCATGTGGAGATGGCGCCCAGCGCGCAGCCTCCAGCATTTGCTCGATAAGCTCGCGTGACACCGGGCGGTCTTGATATTTGCGCACGCTCCTCCTGCCGCGCAGCAGCTCCGCCAGGTTAGCGGAACGGGCAGGTATCATTGCCTGCCGGACTTCGGAATGTATGGTCACAGTTACTGGTTCCTTGTAATCTCAGTAATCTCTATTGTTCAACGAAACATATCTGTGCTGGCATCGCGCAGCAAGGGGCGAACGCTTCCCTCGTTGGGGACATACGAGTAACCACGGATCAGCGCCACAGGCACGCGATCGATTTTCCCCATCACCAGTTCTGCTGCGGCCGCCAGTTCGTCAGCTACAGCAATTGCGCTGGTCCGCAGTTCATACCCGTAAGGATCGCGCTGGCCCCGGTAGTCGAGGATTGGCTCCATGCCTGCTACTCCGATAGCCATATTGACCTGGCCATTGCGCCATGGTCGCCCCCACGTATCTGAAATAATGATGGCTAGCTGAAAGTCTGGTGCTTGCCCCGCCAGTTCTTGCAATCGCCTTCGCAGATCATGAGCCGAGCCATCAGGGTCTTGTGGAAGCAAGCTGAGCTGCCGCGCGCCGTTCACATTCGATTCATCCACTCCCGCGTTGGCACAGACGAAGCCATGTCTTGTTTCAGCGATCAGCACGCCATGATCCATGCGCACAATGCGGCGGCTCTCGCGCAAGACCACCTCTGCATGCTGGGCATCCTTCTTGCTCTGCTCTGCGAGAGTGTAAGCAAAGGCCGAGGGCTGCACATCCTCTAGATCAACGATATTCCCCTCGGCTTTGGAGACAATTTTTTGAGTAACGACCAGGATATCACCCTGCTGGAGACTCAATTGCTGGGCCTGCAAAGCGTTATGGATAATAACCCCTAGATCGCTGCCGGGGAAAATATCACCAATATTCTTGATAGGTATGATTCGTAATTCTGTATTCATCGCTTTTCTACCATGCCCATTATAGCGTTTCCCATCGCAGCGCTGCAAATTGTGAAGGAAGATAGAGCGCTGGCTGTTTATACTACTTTAGCGTATAATAGGCCTGTCTTACTCAGAACCTATCTGAAAACTGGATCTAAGGCCTGACTCCCACAAGGGGAGTCACTACATTTCTCCTCGTTTGGGGCCGCAAGCTGTAGTGGCCTCCCTTGTGGAGGCCAGGGTTCCGAATAAGCTCTTAATAAAAGGAAAGAGAGGAGTGCTCGCAGTTTCTATGCTCATGCAATTCAACTATATGCTCTTTCAAGATATCAATTCACAGGCCGGATCAATTTCCTGGCTGGATGCCTTGATGATCTTCTGTGCCAACTGGCTGATCTTCTTCTTGCCTGTATTTCTTTTGATCGTATGGGGCATACCCTTAAGCTGGCGCAGGCGGCCATTGCAGCCAGGTGAAGCAGCGATCGTGCAGGAGCGGCGCGCAGCCGCGCTATGGACAGTGGTAGCTTGCATCCTGGCCTATGCTTTGAACCTGCTTATTGAGCAGTTTGTATTCGAGCCTCGGCCATTTGTGAGCCATAAAGTCCACTTGCTCGTCAGCCATGCTGCCGATTCATCATTCCCCAGCGATCACACGGCTGTCGCGTTTGCGGTGGTTGGCATGCTGCTCTTTGCATTTCTCCCTCTCTTTATACCGGCCTGGCGCAAATCCACGATAAACGGTAACATGACCGGAACCAAACCTATCTGGTATATCGTCGCGGCATTTGTGATAGGATGTGTCATAGGTTTTGCCCGCGTGTTTGTGGGCATACATTATCCAGGCGATATCCTGGGGGGTGCTATCGATGGGCTGGTAGCCGCGCTCATCGTGACGCTGATCCGCCATAGGTTGAGCGGGCTTACAGATGCGCTCCTTCAACTGGCCCATTCGCTGCACCTGGCATAGCATATTTGAGAACATCAGATCGGTGAGGTTACGTTTTATATGCAGCTTAATGAAACAGCTTTTCATGATCCCGTGCGCTGGGGAATCCTCAGCGCAGCGAACATTGCTGTCAAGCGCGTCGCTCCCGCCATATTGGCTTCCTCTAATGGACGCCTTGTAGCCGTGGGGAGTCGCAACCCGCAGCGCGCACAAGAATTATTTGCCTTCGCTCCTGAGACAGCCATTTATGGCGACTATGAAAGTATCATCAATAATCCTGAGATTGAGGCCATCTACAACCCCTTGCCGAATAGTATGCACGCAGAATGGACAATCAGGGCGCTGCAAGCTGGTAAGCATGTATTATGCGAAAAGCCCCTGGCGGTGACTGCCGAGCAAGGCGTTTCGATGGTGCAGGCTTCCCGTGATACAGGAAAGCTCTTGATGGAAGCGTTTATGTATCGTTTCCACCCGCAAATCGTCTGGGCCTTGGAGCAGGTCGCGGCGGGTCGCATTGGTGATGTCAAGCTGGTGCGCTCCTCCTTTGCTTTCAGGGTTGGTGCGCGTCCTCACGATATTCGCCTGCAGGCTGTGCTGGCCGGCGGCTCGCTGATGGACGTGGGTTGCTATCCCGTCAACCTCTTTCATGCAGTCTATGGCCGGGCGCCTGTCGCTGTGGGCGCGCGGGTCTATGTCCCGGAGGATGGCGAGGTTGAGCGCGCTACAAATGCTGTGCTTGATTTCGGCAATGGCTGCTTTGGGCTACTCGACTCGAGCTTTGATCTGCCCACGCGCCAGGTAGCAGAAATCATTGGTGATGCCGGAACCATCACCATTCCTATGCCATTTACCCCAGGCGCTCTCGAAACGACGGTAATCCTTGCCCTGGAAGGGCAGAGCATCCACCAGCGCTTCCTGCCGGTCGATCAGTTCCGGCTCGAGGTGGAGCACTTCGCCGCCTGCGTGCGCTATGGCCACCAGCCCCACCTGAGCCTCGAGGCCTCGATCGATAACCTGGCCACAATTGAAGCTATTTACCAATCAGCAGGCTATGCCTGGCCGCTAGCGTGAAGATAGATCAGACCTGGAGCATGTACTTATGGCATCTCCAGGTTTTACCTCGAAGCTAGCTTCCCCATCAGTCTGAGTAACTCGCGGCCCTCTTCCCGCCGCACCCCGGCTACCAGTTCGAGAGGGCCTCGTGTCAACAAATCATTGATCCTGGGCGCAGTCATTCCCCGCGCCAGCATTTCTTCCTGGTTGGCATCCTCGGCAAGCGCCGCGTAAACAACTCGCTTGATACCAGCAAAAGAAATTGCCGCTATACACATCAAACAGGGTTCAAGCGTCGAATACAAGGTAAGCTCTCGCTTCTCTTCCTTGCTCATTGCATTCAGTCGCCGGGCTGTATTGCGCAGTACTACCATTTCGGCATGAGCCGTCATATCTCCCGTTTCTACATACATATTGTGGCTGATGGCCAGTATCTCTTCGCGCCACAACAGAAGCGCTCCCACTCCCACTTTTCCCTGAGCGATAGCCGCCCGCGCCTCCGCTATGACCTTCTCCATCATTTCCTCGTCTTTAGCTGTTGGCTGCTGCATATTCAACAGACCTTCCTATGTATTGTGTGATTGCCCATGCTATACTCTATAGCATACTTGATGCAGGGCATTTCATCTAACAGAACAGGAGATGCAATCTATGCCAATCGCTGATTTTGGCCTGATGCTCCAGCCATCACCACTCAACTTCCCGAATAGCGAGCTGTTCGACCACAACCGCCGCTTAATCCATGCCCTTGCGCCAGGTTTTACGACGTTGTGGGCCGAGGATCACCTGGAATGGGGTGAGGAAGCTACTATCGAATGCTTCACCACGCTGACCTATTTCGCAGCCGAATTTCCGCAATACCGCGTAGGCTCGCTTGTCCTCAGCCAGTCTTATCGCAATCCCGCGCTGCTGGCAAAAATGGCGGCCAATCTCCAGGCCATGTCGGGAGGCCGCCTGATCCTGGGCATCGGCGCAGGCTGGAAAGAAGAAGAATATCGCATGTATGGCTACCCTTTCCCTGATGCCAGGACGCGAGTGGAAGAGCTAGAAGAAGCTGTGATCATTCTCAAGTCTATGTGGACATCTTCGCCTGCAACCTTTCATGGCAAGCATTATCACATCGAGGATGCCTACTGCGTGCCGCGACCCGATCCTCCTATTCCGCTGCTTATCGGGGGCGGCGGCGAGCAACGCACGCTCGGCGTTGTTGCTCGCTATGCCGATTGGTACAATTTCAATTCCGCCCCACTTGAGGAGTATGCTCACAAAGTATCGGTGCTTAAAGAACATTGCCGGAAGATAGGGCGCGCCCCCTCTGAAATAAAGTTGACCTATCTGGGCACGGTTAGCGTCTCAGAAGACCCGGCCAAAGTTGTGCGCAACCCAAACAAGCATTTCGTGGCGGGCAATGCCGCCGAAGTGATCCACGAACTGGAGCAGTTCTGTGCAATCGGCGTCACACATTTTATGTTCCGCTTCCTGGATATCGAGACGCTAGAGTATTTTGGCAAGGCCGTGATTCCGCATTTCACATGATAGTTCATAGGATGGGTCGCTTGCGCCGATTCGCTCCTTCTCATGACAAGTAAGACTCAAATGTGCTATAGTTAATTTATACAAGGGAGACAGTTCTCAATATTTGCGAAGAGGCACTACCATGGAACCACTCGTTGATAGCTACGGGCGACGCATCAAAAGCATGCGCATCTCAATTACCGACAAATGCCAGTTCCGCTGCACATACTGCATGCCCGCGGAAGGCTTACCCTGGCTCAAAAAGGCCGAGATTCTTTCATACGAAGAGATCGAGCGCATAGCTCGTGTTGCCGTGAATATAGGAATAGAACAAATCCGGCTCACAGGGGGCGAGCCATTAGTGCGGCGCGACGTGCCGGAACTTGTCCGCAAACTGCGCCAGATCGAGGGCTTAAAAAGCCTGAGCCTGACCACCAATGGCGTACTTTTGAAGCAACTGGCGGGGCCGCTGGCAGAGGCAGGGCTAACGAGGATCAATGTGAGCCTGGATTCACTCGTTCCTGAGAAGTTCGCCCAATTGACGCGGCGCGATCAACTCCACCGGGTATTGGAAGGGCTGGAAGAACTCGAAAAGTATCCCAGCATTCATCCCATCAAAATCAATGCCGTGGCTATGCGCGGCTATACTGAAGAAGAGGTGCTCAGTTTTGCAGAATTCGCACGGCGCAAAGCCTATGTTGTGCGCTGGATCGAATTTATGCCGCTCGACGCTGATCAGATCTGGCGCAAAGAGGACATCCTGACTGGAGCAGAAATCAAAGCCATCATCGAGGCTGAATATGGCACCCTCGTACCAATAACTGGTGGTGATCCCTCAGAAACAGCACGTCGTTACACATTCAGCGACGGCATAGGCGAGGTCGGCTTTATCAATCCGGTGAGCGAGCCGTTCTGCGCTAGCTGTGATCGCATTCGCTTGACAGCAGACGGGCAACTACGCACCTGCCTGTTTGCCACCGAAGAGACCGACCTGCGCTCTGTTGTGCGCTCCGGCGCATCAGATGATGTTCTGGCAGAGACGATCCGCCGCGCAGTATGGAACAAGGAGCTCAAGCACTATATCGGTGATAAGCGGTTCCGGCGAGCAAATCGCAGCATGTCTATGATCGGCGGCTAGCAAGCGAGAAGCTATGAGACGAGCATTTGAGCCAATAGCGTGTTACTCGTCAACGATAGTGTACAAGATCACTTACAAAGAGAGTTACTAGAAAACAGGATATTCGTTGTTATAGTCAAATAGACCGTCGCAGGGAGATCCAGGTATACTTCTCAGGTAGAAAGGACTGGAGGGTACCTTAGCATAAAACCGGAAAGAGGGCCACGTGGTACAAGACGAAACGGATTTGCTGACCGTACGTGAAGTAGCAAAACAACTGCGGGTAGATGACACCACTGTGCGACGTTGGATTAAAACTGGTATCCTCGAGGCGATCACCCTCCCCCACCGTGGAACACGCCAGGCATATCGTATCCGTCGCTCCACCTTGAAGGCGCTGCTGGAACCTTCTCAACAGCCGGCAAATTCCCAATAAGCTCCAGTTCAGCAAATCAGCAGTATGCATTTCGTGGTCAGTGGTTAAGGAAACAGGTGTGTCTACTATTGACATCGAGAAGCTCTTTCACGAACTCAACGGGGACGAAAACTCAGGCTTTCCCACAATTCATTCTCCAGTTCATTACTCTCCAGGTGGCGTCGCCTACTTGATCAGGCCTGGAGTAGTCACGCTGTCGCGCCCGCATGTTCACATCGCAGGGCTGGCCGGTTTCCTGGAAGGCTTCGATCCTGCATTGCACTTCTCTGAGTACCTGGATGATCCGGTACAACTGCCTGACGGCGCCCAGCTCTGCAAAGTTGCAGGGCAAGTCTGCTAC
>CADDZH010000035.1 GCA_902812455.1 Chloroflexota bacterium
GAGCGAAGCGCTGCCCTCCCTGGTCTTTTCGGATATCCGTACATGGCCGTATGCCTTACCTGCGAGCAAGGCTGATGCCCAGCAACTCAACGCTCTTTCCCTCCCGCTCGGGCTGGCCTTCTGTGGAGATGGGTTCGTGGGCGGGCGCATGCATCTTGCCCTTGAGCATGGGATAGCTATTGCCCGGCAGTTGGTAAGGGCACGCTGAGGATTATCGAGCGCTATGCCTGTGAAAAATAGCTCACTTGTTCTCCCACAACGCGCGCCGTTTGCTTTGTTCTTCCTCTGAAAGGATGGGCAAAATCTGCCGCCAGATGCATCCAAAGGGCGTCTCAGCCTCCATGTGCGCTGCCGTCGTCACCAGCATGCGCAGTCTTGTCTCCTCAAGTAGCTCCATACAGGCCTCGCGCACGCGCCGTTCCTGCCCACCGTCTGGCACGATGAAGAGCAGGCGCGGCAACGCAGCCATCCCTTCGGCAGCCCACTCCTTCGATGCCCATTAGGAGAACAGCGCAATGTCGTACAGAAAGTCTCCGTACATCGAGCAGCTCCAATCAATCACACCCGTGATGCGGCTGCCTGGCACAAACACGTTATAGTTGAGCAGGTCAGCGTGGACCAGGTGGCGAATGTCTGGGCAGATGGCACCAAAGACGTGAGGGAGTGGAAAGCCTCTTTGAAAGGGCCATCACCCACCGGAGAAGCTGCCAGATTCGACCGCCAGGTCTCGGCAGGGTCGAATGGCCGGGGGTCGGCAGCACTGAGGAGGAACTGTCTCCAACTTCTCGCCGGTGCATTTCCATTTACTCCCCATGTCCCATATCCCCTCGTCCCCTGGATGACTGTAGCGATCTCACGGCTTGCTTCGCCCCGCCAATTGCAGAAGAACCTGCCTTTCGCGCTCGGTCAACTGTGATCATCTGGCCCGTTCTCTTTATGAGCAACAGGTAACCCGCTCTCCACGTGTTCTGACTCTACAATAGAGTATTAAGATCAGATTCTTCCGCTTGACACTTTGAAAGAAGGTAGTATTAAGTACAGGAAAGAGTCAACTTATGGAGAACCGGGAGGCATTGACCCATACTCATAGGCCCCAAGATCACAGCCACTGCCATATGGACGTGGAGCGCCTCGCTGATCGGTAAGGGGCGCATCCTGGTAGTAGCTAGTACATGCCTGATTCCCAACGGGAATCTGATCAATTGCTGGACTTCCCGCAAGTAGTGCATGAGTTTGGGTAGGCCCGCCATTATTTGCCAAAGGTCCGAGGTCAGGTGCCTTGCCGATAATAGAGTGGCGGGCCAGCTGGTTGACCGTGGGGTCATTAGGGTCTGAACCGAATGTCAATTTTGTTCCTGAGGCATTCTGGATCAGGTTGACCTCGTACAGAACAGCAGTCCCTGAAATATCGGGGCTACGATCAGCGTGGTCACCAGCAACAATACTTGTCTCAATTGAGACCACGCCATGCTCATTGACGATGCCCCCGCCTATCTTGGCTGTATTTTCATATATAGTAGTATAAAAAATAATGGTAGAGGCGCCATATCCCGCATCCTCGTTTGCTATACCCCCTCCACTCTGATCGGCTGTATTGCCAGAAATAGTACTATCATAAAGATAAAGAAAGTATTGATTTACCATACCTCCCCCATCAGAAACCGCTCTATTGTTAGAGATCGTGCTATTAAAGATTTCGGCTTGACCATAAATATACAGTCCTCCTCCATAAGCACTCGCTGTATTGTTGGAGACAGTGCTATAGGAGAGAGTGAGTAGCCCCCCATTGGTATTGGCAATCCCCCCGCCATACCCATTAGCCGCATTTCCAGAAACGGTGCTATAGGAGAGGGTGAGCGTACCTAGATTCGCAATACCCCCTCCACTGGAGCGAGCTGTATTGCGAGCAATGAAACTCTCTGTAATGATGAGCGTGCCACTATTGTAAATACCACCCCCCCAACATCCCGGTGCGCCGTCTTGCTGACAGAAGGCAGCGCCATCTTCAATAGTCAGGTGTGATATATTCACAACTGCGCTGCCACTACTTATATGAAACACTCTGCTCTTCTTCCCACCGCTGATGGCAAGGATAGAAGCTCCTGGGCCACTGATCGTCAAATCCTTATCGATCACTAGTTCTCCGCTCGTCAACACAATCTTGCCTCTCAGGCTCTTGGCGAAGGTGATTGTACCACCGGGCTTAGCACTCTTGATTGCTTCACGTAATGATCCCGGGCCATGGTCATTGAGGTTGGTCACACTGACAGGCAGGCTTCTCTGCAGATGGTAGTTGGCTTCTTGAAGCTCCTTATTTTTCCCTTGAAGCTGGCCATACAGCACCTGCGTTACAATCAGCCCGATCACGAGTACTGCTGATATCACTCCCATCAAGCCGATCATATAGCGCTGTCGCCTCGTTGCCTGGCGCTGTAACTGCAGTTCGCGCGCTTGCCGGGCACGTTCCATAGCCTCCTGGTGGTCACGTTCTTCTATGCCAGCTTGCAGAAACGCCGCTTCATCTCTACTCGGCACATTACGCTTTGCCCACGCCTCTGCCTCGAGGAGTTGAGACCCCCTATAGAGTCGATCCGCGGACCTGCCACTGCGCATCCACGCAGCGGCATCTACGCTGATTGCTTTTTGCAACACAATATCGTTCCGAGAGGTTCTTAGCCAGTCTGCCAGTCGACTCCATTCTCGCAATAATGCCTCATGACTGACTTCAATTGTTGGAGGAAACCCTGGCTGTTCATCTGAGGTTAGGAGACGCGCAGCAATAAAAGCTGCAAGAACTTGCTGCATCAACTGAGCCTCACTTGCTGTAGCAGGGCATAATTCCGTCCAGGCTAGACGACGGGTTGTATCTTGCCCCGTTTCCCCTGGATCGACCAGGCGTAAAAACAAGGTGCGAACCAGCCTGCGGTGCTCGTCTGATGGCAGCATAGTATAGGTCTCCTCGGCATACTTGGCTAAAGCACCCTTTACGCCGCCTATGGCTTCATAAGCCTGGCAGGTCAATTGCCGTCCTTGACGGTGTCGAAACAATTGATCGAGTGTAAATTCTAGGAGAGGGAGTCCTCCACTCTGCCCCTGCACCTCGAGCAGCAAATCTCTAACCAGGTTCTCGTCGAAGGAGAGCTGCACATCTGGCAGCGCGGCAGGCCTCTCGATCACCGCTTGCATGTCTCTGGTGCTCATCGGGAAGACGAGCGTAGTCTGTTTCTCAATAATCGTCCTCAGTTCAGGATAATGCATGGGCCTGTCAAAGAAATCTGCTCGCAACGTGAGCACAACGATGACCGGGCCGGCTGGTTCCAGGCAAGCCGTGAGGAGAAGATGCAGGAATTGCTTGCGCTCTTGCTCGTCAGTCGTCTGGGTAAAGAGTTTTTCAAACTGATCCACGACAAGCATCACCTTCGTTGGGCACCCCTTAGTAAGATGGAGTTGGAGAGCGAGTGTGTGGAGACCACGCTCATTTGCGAGGTCTTCGCGGATGCTGGTAAGGCTTCGCTCAGGAAAATGAGGGCCGAGCACTGCGGCTAATGCTTCAAGAGGACGTTCTCCAGGCACCATAGGCCGCAAGTAGACCCAGTCATGACTTCCAGCAAGGCCACCAATGTAGAGGTACGGAAGTAGCCCTGCCATCACGACGCTCGATTTCCCCGAACCACTTGGCCCGATAATCGCTAGCATCCGCGCTACTGCTGTCTCCTGCTCTGCTTGCGCCAGTATTTTTTCCAGTTCATCAGCCAACTTGTCGATCAGCCATTCTCGTCCAAAAAAGTCGTGGGCATCCTGCCGACCGAAAGCACGAAGACCTTTGTAAGGATTTCGCGGCTCGATCGCATTTCGTCCTGCATAACCTTCTTCAAGTATAGTTACCAGATCTTTCACTGCTGCCTCATAGCGCTCTCCACGAGCATCGATGGTGTCAACAGGGCGTACAACGTCTTGATTGGTAGGGACGGCTTCTTTCCAGCATGCTCCGGCTGCCCAGAAGACATACGCCGGGCATTGATACATAGCGGCCATCTCGAGTTCCTCGCGAACAGAGCAAGAACTCTGAGCATGGGGGGAAGCAATTAAGATGATGGCGCGTACCTCCTGCAAATCTTTTTGCAGCTCTTCTTTTCGAGAGATGGCGTTGGAGTTGGGTCCCCTTTCTCTAGTGCCACACACAGTAATGCCATGACGCTGAAGGTCTTGCTTGAGCCGGTCAAAAAGGAGGGCATCAGCCGGATCATAGATGAGGAAGACAGCAGGCTTCCTGTCGACTAGCCCGAGTTCTTCAGGAGTCATTCCAAAGATCTCCCCCAGCTTCTGGATAATAGAGCCTTCATTGGGAGCATGTTCGCCACGCTCCCATCGACTGATTGTGTTGGCAGTTACCCCAAGCTGTCCTGCAAGGTATGACTGAGTCCAGCCACGTCTTGACCGCTCCCTCTTCAGGATCTGCGAGAAACTTGAAGAAGCGCTGAGTTGACTCACGATGTATTCCCTCAAACTCTTGAAGCCGCATTTGCCTGTTTCTTAAAAAGTATAACAAAAGAGAGGTCTCACCTCAAGAGGTTTACACGGATATATGAAACATGACGAGTGGTTGACGAGTGGTTGACGAGCCATTGTCGTTGACATAAAATGCTTATTCCTTGCAAAATAGTTACAGGAGACATATCTACATGGCCGCAGCGATTTGGAAAAGGAATTAAGGAGGCAAAAATGGAGCCAGGAACTGAAACCTTTGACACATGTCTCCTTATTTCTATCGCACCTGTCTCTTATATTTTGACACAAAGAACAGGTACACTTTAAACGTCGGAAAGGAGACACCACATCCAGGCTCGACTAGTCAGTGCCGTCTAGCCTTATGCTATAGCTTACTTTTTCTTAAGCTTCTTTTGAGTTGGTAAGGTTTGGCATCTATATGCTTTAGCCAGCATTAGCTGGCTAAGCAGATTTTAACATAGCAGCTTATGAAGTAGAAAGGAATTCATGATGACGTTCGCTTTACAGTCACCTACAAGCGCACCCGCTACCCTCTTGACCAGAGAGGAGCAGCAGGCTCTCCGCCGGCTCGTCCCCTTGCTTGAGGAGACGCAGAGCTATCCGCTTGCGGTTCAGCCGCCGCTAACCCGTCCAACCGTACAGGTAATCAACGGCAGCGTATGGGAGTTCTTGCCGCTCGAGGCGAGCGACCCCACCCCGCGTCCGCTTCCCAGCATGGTGTATCGCCGCTTGACCTACTTAGAAGCAATCGGTGTCCCACTTTGTCATTTCATTTGGGTAGAGGAGCATGCCAGCATAGCGCATCGCCAACGAACAGAAGCGCAGAGGCTCTTACAACTGCAACGTTACGTCAGCACTGCCGCTCGCCTTGCCGAACGCGCTGCTATTCGCAGCAAGGTTCGGCTAGGTTCTGTTAGTCTAAACACAAATAAGGGATAAAGAGGCATTTAATATCCCTACCTTCCTTTGATCCATCAACACTTATCCCAGGCTTTTTGAGCTGATCAAAAGAAAAAGCATCGAAGCAACTCGACAAAAAATTTATAACTTTTCTACTTTGAAGACGTATTGATGATAAGTCTGTGATGTAGTTGAGATTTTGAAGGAAGGAGCGATTACAATGGGTGAGGGACTCGAACGTAAGGTAATCCGGGTAACCGATAGTCCACCTGGTAGCGGTAGTAAAGCTATAAAGTCTGAGGGTTCAAGACGCAAAGAGATGCTCACCAAAGACGCTGCCGAACGGCGTCGTAGTACATCAGATGCTTGGAAGAATCGGCATCATAATGATGCTATTAGACCGAGCCAAAAGACCAGCAAGTAAGCTGATATAAAAACCATCCGAAACCAGAAGGCGACAAGATTAGAGCAAGTAGTGCATCTTGAGAGGAGCACTCACTGCACCTCTCGGTTTTTGCGGCTTTTATTGAGAAACAAAGGTTGTGCTCATGGAGATCTCTATCAGGTTATACATGCTCTGTCCTAGTGGCATTAAGTCTTTATGTGCAAAGGCTACGATAAATCAAAGAATACTTTATTGTTAGCCGATGAAATTGAAATTCAAGCTGCTGTTTCCCTTTGGGAAGAAAAACATTGATATAGTAGTAGTTCTTTTTCTGGAGAAAACAGGAGTCTTAACTATGACTCAGCAATGGAAGAACTGTCCTATTTGTGGTTGTGACAACGATCCGAACGATTCGATTTGTCGTAGCTGTGGGAATTCTTTACAATCCTTAGGGAGCACTCCTATCCCATCGTCTGCACAGCTGCCGTTGCTAGTTCCTCATCAGCAAGCGCTTCAACCCAATCCTCCCAGCTCAGGTATCCAGAGGTCCACCTATGGCGCTTTCCTCGTGCTACTAAGTAGTATAACATCGCTTAGCTCATTGAATAATGTCTCGATCTGGGGACCACTGCCACGTTTGCTGTTAATTAGAGTGTTGTTTAGCCCTCCTGATTTGGAGGGAATCATTAAGTACGACCCACTAACTCGCTCTCCTGTGCCCTATCGCCCTAGTTTGACGGAGAGGATATGGAATGGGCCAATTCATCAGGCTGTCAGTGTAAATGTCTTGCAGGTCCGAGTCGAAGTTCCAGGTCAGCAGTATCCTCGCGAAGCCCGATTAGAGGGTAACCTCTTAGGTTCCCAGCTGTACAAAAGTGACAAAGTATCATTTTGGGGATACCAGCGCGCAGGAGTCCTGATTGTGAAAATTGGCTTCAATCACACTACAAGAGCAAAGATCCTTGTCAAGCCGCCGCAACGTCCATGGCGGAGACGCTGGCGGAGACACATCTTCATTGTACTCTTGATCTTAGTTTTTATGCTTATGTTCTTCTTCATTCTTTTCAATCTGGCAGTCTCTCTTTTAACAGCTCTCTAAGCAGGAGCGAGCGGAGGAAATAGTATGACGATATTCCCTTTGAATCCTGCTAATCCAAGTAGCCCACTAGTAGGCGAGATGCTAGCTCTCGACGTGCTAACGAACGAAATTGCTTACCTAGAACGCCGCTTCCTGGATGACAGGGGAATAGCTCCTAAAGCATTCCGTCTCGAGAATTTAGCAGGGCTATCACCCCAGTCATCACAGAACTTTCTTTCCATTCAGGGTTTAGCAGATTTCTGGAGTACGCATGCTGAAATTGATTTTGGGCGATGTATGACCGACCTCGTCGTTGCCACTCACAATCAAAGTAGATCTCACCTCGTGCTAGTACTCTTCGGTAATCGTGATAGACTTTCAGTATTCATTTCTCTTGGTAATCAAGGAGTGACTCGAGTGTTGTTAGAAGGGATTATTCCAGGGATCGATCTGATTCCTGTGCCAGGTCCTGGTCTGGTACCTGTCCACTGCTCCGATTTCAAGTTTAAAGGTGTTATTAGTGGTATACCCAGTCGCAAAACGTCTTCCAATAATTTTATAGAAAAACAGGGATTGTCGCAACTAGAGCGGGTCGTCCGCGGTATGCAGGGAGCAACCTGGGGATATATTGTTAGAGCCTATCCCTGCCCTCGTGAAACTGTATTCGAAAAGCGGAAAAAAGTGATGGATCAGTTGATACGTGTGGCATCCCGGTCAAGGATACCCTGGCAAGAGACTGCGCAGGGAAGTGTACAGGAAGAGCCAGACAGAACAGTCAGTACTTCTAGAACATATGGCGGGGAATTTGTAAACTATCCTGCTCAGTACCTTTTGCAGTTGCTGGAACGAGAGCTTGAACGTTGTGATAGGGCCATTATGGTAGGCCAGTGGACTGTAGATATTCTATTTGGTGCTGACACCACAGATAATGCTCAACGATTAGCTTCGTTGCTGTTGGGGACTCTCTCTGGATCAGATTCGCGACCAGAACCACTTCGTGCCCACCTCTATCTTAATAATGCAGGCATAAGCGGCCAAAACAAAGAACTTGAGCTTAAGCAATTTCAGACCTACCTGTCTTCTGATGAAGTTGCAACTCTCATTCAGTTGCCGCGTGAAGAAGTGCCCGGTTATGCTATACATGATTTCGTACGCTTTGATGTAGATTTTCGCCCCCCTAATCCTAAACATATATCCCTTGCACTTGGACATATCCAGCAGAACGGGAAGAGTACAGAACCATACCGGATCAGGAGAGATGACCTCGCAAAGCATGCAATCATTGCCGGAGTAACGGGCAGTGGCAAAACAACAAGCATACTGAACATACTTGATCATGCCAATAAGGTCGGAATCCCTTTCCTCGTTATTGAGCCTGCAAAACAAGAGTACCGCGCATTACGTTCTACACTTGATAAAAGTAAAAGAGTCCGCGTGTATACTTTAGGCAATGAAAAAGTGGCTCCATTTCGGTTCAACCCCTTTGAATTTGAGACCACGAATAACCCAGACTTTAGTGGATCGGTACTGAACCATATTGATTTTCTCAAAGCAGTCTTCAATGCAGCTTTCGTCCTGTATCCACCAATGCCTTATGTGCTAGAAACAGCCCTCTATGAGATCTACGAAGATAAAGGCTGGGACCTTGCCGACAATCGAAATAAACGTTTGCTGAATTGGGCAAAGCGAAAAGAATTTCCTATTTTTCCCACACTCACTGACTTATATCTAAAGATTGAAGAAGTTACAAGCCGACTTAGATACTCAAGCGAAGTGGAACGGGATGTGATAGCCGGTCTGAAGGCACGGGTAGGAACACTACGCCTGGGCTCTAAGGGCCTCATGCTTGATACATCACATGGCATTCCCCTCCAACAATTGCTTTCATATCCAACGATACTGGAGCTAGATAGTATTGGGAATGATGATGAAAAGACTTTTCTTATGGGCCTGTTTCTTGCTAGGCTATATGAGTACCGACGGTTACAGGGACTATCAGAGAAGTTGGAACATCTGCTTGTTTTTGAGGAAGCACATCGTTTACTGAAAAAGACAAAGACAGAACTTAATGATGTGGAATCAGTGAATCCACGGGCACAAGCAATTGAAACATTTACTAACATGCTCTCGGAGATTCGTGGGTATGGACAGGGGATTATCGTTGCAGAACAGATTCCAGAGAAGCTGGCGCCCGATGTGCTGAAGAATACCAATCTTAAAGTTGTTCATCGTCTCGTGGCAGCTGATGATCGGATGAGTATCGGACAGACGATGAACCTGAATGAAGCTCAGAGAACGCACCTTGGTATTCTCTCACCTGGCGCAGCGGTAGTTTATGCAGAGGGAAATGACCATGCCTACCTCGTTCAGATGGAGAATTATAAATCAGCTCACAATTTGAGCCCTCCAACTGATAATGAGCTGGCTAAAGCTAGTGGTGAATATACTTCCATTACCCCATATGGTGGTCGAGATACTGAGATTTATCAAATGGCTGGTAAGCTACTAGAAACCCAAGAGAGCAAGCACCTATGGGCTCGTCTCTTGCTCCGCGCCGTTTTTAATGACTCCGCGCTGCCCACTATTCTTACCAATCTACGTCAGCAGATAGACAGAGAAAGGCCTAATCTCCAGTCATATGAAAAGGAAGAGCTTGTGCGTATTGTTATTGAAAGAGGTTGCGCTGAAATGCTCAGTCTACGGGGCACAGAGTCTGGCTGGTCATACGAATCAGTCGAGCACTTACGGGAATTGCTGACAAAAGGCTTAAAAGAGCTTCTTCTGAGCGGGGATAACACAAGGGCAAGCGAATACCTGGATCAATTTGCACGCCGTTACCAGCAAGAACGCCAACGTGAAGAGGGTCCGTTTGTTGGATGTGAATATTGCCCCGCAAAGTGCCTGTATCGGCTTGAAGTACGTCATCTACTTTCAGAACGATACTTGAGAACTATTGAAGACCGTCTGGAAGATTTGCCAGACTGGACAAATCGAGACGACTATACAAATCTTGCCGAAGTAGCAAGGGGGATAGGTGCAGAATGGTTAGGCAAGTCTGATGCTACTGTGCCTGCAGTTGGTTACTGCGGCATATTGCATGCGTCCGTAAAGTTAGAATGGTCGGAGCAAGTGCAAGCCATGATAGGGGAGAATCTTCCTTCTCAACTGTTTCTATGATGAAATTAGCAATTACTCTTTATGCTTTCAAGATTGGAAGCAAAGTACAGCTATAGGAAAGGAGAGGCAAGTGAGTTACATTGAAGAAGTAGAGTTTGCCAACAACCCAGACCCACGTTGTCCTTGTATCCTATTATTGGATACCTCCACGTCGATGAGTGGCGAAAGGATCGAGGCTCTAAATGAGGGATTGAGCGCCTTTGAGCAGGATATTCGCAGGGATGACTTAGCCCAGCGACGTGTTGAGGTTGCCATTGTCACCTTCGGCAATGGCGGTGTACAGCTGGTACAGGACTTTGTAACGGCGGGCCAGTTCGAGGCACCTATCTTGAGCGCAGGCGGCGATACGCCCATGGGCGCAGCCATCCATCGGGGACTTGATCTGCTACGGGACCGCAAGGCGAAGTATAAGCAATATGCCATTCCGTATTATCGTCCCTGGGTCTTTATGATTACGGATGGCGAGCCGACCGATTTTTGGGAAAGCGCGGCAAGACGGGTTCGAAGCGAGGAGGCAGCCAATGGACTGGCTTTTTTTGCAGTAGGAGTAGAAGGTGCAGACATGGCAATGCTGACCCAGATAGCGGTACGCCAGCCAGTTAGACTAAAGGGGCTGAATTTTGTCGAACTGTTCGTTTGGCTCTCACAGAGCCAGCAAAGGGTTTCTGCTTCAAAGGTGGGCGATCAAACTGCGTTGCCCCCTATTGGCTGGGGAACGGTGTAAGTGATGGACAATTCGATGCTAACACCATCTCCTGCATGGCGGATCTTGGGAGCTTCGGTGACTGGGACTAGCCATAAGAAAAATGGGCATTGCTGTGATGATGCTCATGCCTACCGCCAACAGTCCAATGGCACTCTGCTATTAGCTGCTGCTGATGGAGCGGGTTCAGCAGCCTATGCGTCAATGGCATCAGTTGGGGCAGTGCATGCTGCTCTCAATGCCGCTGAGACTGCTCTTGCATGGCAGAATGAGTCCAATGTAAATGAGGAGGAACGGCTGCGCAGGGTGCTTAGCCATGCATTAGAGGCAGCCCGGTCGGCAGTGGAAGCGTTAGCATCCCGTCTACCGATAGTATATCCAGATCCAGCATCACCCGATGGTGGATCGTCAGAGATCACAGCTATAGAGAACACCAGGGTATCGCCGGAATCACATGTCCTGCGTGAGTTTGCTACTACATTACTGCTCGTTGTTGTCACCACCCAGTGGGTCGCCATACTGCAGGTCGGTGATGGGGCAGTAGTGACATGGCAGGTCGATGAAATGCTATACACAGTAACAATACCTGAGCATGGAGAATACCTGAATGAGACATGCTTTATCACCGATCCTGACTATCTCCAGCATGCTCAGTATGTGATTTATCCCCAGGAAACTGTGATACAAGGTGTAGCACTTCTCACTGATGGCCTTGAGTCGCTCGCGCTCGATCACGCCACTAATATTCCCTACGAACCTTTTTTTAAACCGCTCTTCAAGTTCGCAGCTCAGGAAGATACTTCCGAGACACAGCTAGCGGCTTTTCTAGACTCTGAACGTATATGTGCGCGTACCGACGACGATAAAACCCTGGTGCTTACGGTGCGTCTCTCATAAGCAAGCGAGAAATACTATGATAACCGGGATAACCTTCAAACGAGCCAGTACCCAGAAGCCTCTCATCCTCAATGACAGAATCGCTGGTGGAGGCGAGGGCGTTATCTACACCGTGGATGGCATCACTGATATTGTCGCCAAGATTTACAAAGAGCCCACACCTTTACGCGCCAGCAAACTGCAAGTGATGCTGGCCAACCCACCCACCGATCCTATGCGGCCAAGTCATATCTCTATCGCTTGGCCAAACGATGCGATCCTCAATGCTTGGGGTAATTGCATTGGTTTCCTGATGCCTTATATCGATCCTAAGCGCACGATCAAGTTGGCTAAGCTCTATAATCCACTTGATCGACAAAAAACGATACCTACCTTCAATTGGCAATATTTGTTACGAACAGCAAGTAATCTTGCTTGCACTTTGGAGGCTCTGCATAAGGCTAACTACGTTGTGGGCGATCTCAACGAGAGTAACGTGCTGGTGAGTAGAAGTGCGCTGGTGACACTGGTGGACTGTGACTCGATGCAGGTGCCTTACCCAGGAGGAGTTTTCCGCTGCTCGGTGGGCAAACCAGAATACACACCGCCGGAGTTGCAAGGGAAGAATTTTAGCCAATTTGACCGGACTCCTCATCAAGATACCTTTGGGCTAGCGGTACTCATCTTCTTACTGCTCATGGAAGGATCTCATCCTTTCCAACAGGTCTGGCATGGTACTGGCACCCCCCCCTCATTGCAGGAGCATATTCAGGCGGGAAGATTTCCCTATGCAGGTATGCTCGGACATGAACCTCCTCCGCAGGCTTTGCCATGGACGACACTACCACTCTTAGTGCGCGACTTACTGCTGCGTTGTTTTGTGGATGGCTATCGTGATCCCACTTTGCGGCCAACTGCTGGCGAGTGGCACCGGGTCTTGAGTGAAGTGGAGAAACAGTTGGTACAATGTCATAGGAATGAGCAGCATTGGTATGGAGGACATTTAGAAACATGCCCCTGGTGTGAACGAGCCAGGTACATGGTTTTCGACCCCTTCCCGGAGCCAAACCAACAGATATCGCTAGCGCCAGTTGGGAGGAAGAATACTAGTGGACAGTATGGCCGGATCCCGATAGGGAATGGGCTTCCGTCCTCAACTAAAGCACAGCCACTATCGATATCACCTATGCAAACGGTAAGGCAACCAACGCCATCACAGTCAATGGGAAGGGTATCGAGGGCTTCAGCCATTAAAGCGAAAGCAGCACTTTTAGGAGTAGTGTTGCTCGTCATTGTGGTTAGTTGTGGGCTATTATTTAATCTAGTTCAAGGAGCTATAAATCATGCTACTGCTAGTGCTACTGCCAGTGCTGCAACGGCTGGGGCTTCTTATGCAACAAGCATTGCGAAATATGCACCCATTGCCACGGCTCAAGCGGTAGCAGAGACTGCTACAATAACCGCTATCAGTAATGATCCCTATGCTCCGGGTGAGGGTAAGCTGGCATTATATGATGCGCTAAATGAGAATAGCAGTCTTGAATTAAATGGATGTCCAGGGCAAAATACTGGTAATGCCTTTCATATCCAGACAGCGGTAGGAGTAGGTTGGAGATGTGTTTATTCCTCTCCTGATTTCAGCAATTTTGTCTACGAGATACGAATGGTAATTATAAAGGGCGATTGTGGAGGTGAAATATTTCGCCTTAACCAAGATGAGAGTTCTTTTTACGACTTTACAGTTTGCCGAAATGGAACTTACCATCTAAACAAAATTATCTTGGCGGGAAATGGTACTCCTGATGTCGGTTATAAATTGATACAGACGACTTTTAGCTCAGCTATTCTTCAGGGATTTAGCCAAATTAATGTCATTGCTATAAAAGCTAACGGAGAAACATTTACTCTTTATATTAACAAGCAGCTAATCGCAATTTATACCGATACTAATCAGCCATATTATTCTCACGGGATCATTGGTATACTTGCAGACGATAGCACAACCGAGGCTGATGTCGCTTATAGTAACCTGATAGTGTGGACTTTATGAAAAAGATGGCTGGTTATTGTAGAAAGTGGGTAAGAAGGGTGTACTGCCCCCAATAGGATGGACGTGTTGAGCGACAATTAAAATTGCCGGCGAATTGACTCACCAAAGATCTTACTCTTGACGGGGTACTTGCCTCAGACTTATAGAATCATTCTTGTGGGTTGGGCAGAAGAGTGATTACTGTTGGCCGTGGAGAGGACTTCAGAGGCCGGTAGTATCCTTCTCGGTGCCTGCGATGCAGTGCCGGGTCATACAGCGTTGGCGGAGGTGGCTCTTTGCCCGGTGGTACTTTCGCGAGCACTTCCGCGTCTGTTTTGAGGAGCGCATAGATGGTCTCAATCATTTGCCCGGCGACGCGCCCGATCACGCGAATTTTTCCTTTGCGCTCCCCTGTCCTCTCATCATAGGGGCAGCGTGCTTGCACTAAGCGCTCGTAGAGCTGGCCCCATTCGCTCTCCGGTTGTTGGATCAGACGTACCACGATGAGGAACATGATCTGACGCATCATACGGGTGCCCCCGCGTGTCAAATGGGTCCTGTCGAACGTCGTTCCTGTCTGGTCCCGCACGGGAGCCCAGCCACAATACGATTTGAGCTGACCTGCGTTCGAGAAATTTTCAATCGAGCCAATGGCAGCAATGATCGTCGCCGCCTGGATATGACCAATCCCCATCGAGCGAAGGATCTGCCCTTCGCGCGCCTGTTCCACAATGGTACGGATTTCTGTTTCTAATTGCTCAATGTGTTCTTGGAGTAGCTTGAGTTCTTTGATCAACTGGGTCTGTTCCAATACCAAGCCACGCTGTCTGGTCAGGTCCTTTGTGCCGATACTTTGGGCCGCCAGCCGTTGCAATTCCATGAGTTTACTATCGGTGATGGAATGGGCTGTGCCTCTGATTTCTTGCAGGACCGTGAGGCTAGCAGTTGCCACCGCATGAGGCGTTGGGAATTGCTGGCGGATCGCTAATGCGGTCGGCGCATTGGGATTTTTGAGGATCCTGGGTAGCTCTGGAAAGACCTCGTCACAAATAGCAATGAGCTTATTCTTGCGTTGCGTGCTTTCGCGCACCAACTCGTACCGATGACGGATCAGTCCTCGCAATTGTGCAGCGGCTGGTGTGGGTGCAACGGCCTGGCGCACGAGCTGCGTCTGGTCTGCGACCTGAACGCCAAGTTCGAGTTGATTGTAGAGGTGATTGGCCAGACCGAGCGCATCTCGCTTGTCCGTTTTCATCATCCCTTTGGCTCGCTCCTGGACATGCATCAGATACACGGGGATATCGAGCTCCTGAAGGTACTGTTGGAGCGCTCGATGATAGTGTCCAGTTTTTTCCATGATTACGAAACAGTGGTCGAGTACCGCGTAGTGGCCTATGCGTTCGACCAACGCCCGGAATCCTTCACGAGAGTTTTCAAAAGCAAGGGCAGGGCACGCTTCAAAGCGCTGGTGGCGCTCCAGCAAGGTGGTTGAGACAAACCCAGCAAAATGCTTCACCTTCCCCACATCGATACCAATATAGAGCGGTTCATGTTTAAGCAGAGGAACTACCTGGAGATCGGAACGCTGGTTCGCAGCTTTTGCCATGGCTCACCCTCCTCACAATGAGTAACGCTCTGTGGGTGGATAGGCGAGAGGCCGTGGAGGCGCCGCTCCCATAGACAGGCCAGAGGTCCCACATGGTCCCCACAGACTTATCAAGGGTCCCATAACGCCTCCCCCACTGAGGCAAGAGGGGTCTGTCCCCATCACCAGTAAAGGAGTCTGCGGCTTCTCTCCTGAGAGAGCTACTCCCAGGCTGCCTATCCATCTTCAATACTACACGAACTTTTGTTCAAAATCAAGCTTCTGCCTGTCACCAGTAATGTAACCTGAAGCTATTTCATAGCGGAGGGTAAAAAAAGTGAGGTCACACTTGAGTTTTCGATCCAAAAGAGAGTTGTTACTCCAGATTGCGCCTCGCTACCGCGAGGCATCAGCAGCACTGAAAACCGTCATCCTCGATGAGTTTGTCGCCGCCACCGGCTATGCACGCAAGTACGCCATTCGGCTTCTGAGCCATCCTGCGGCACCTAAGCTGACGATCGAGCGTCCACGGGCACCCCATTATGGACCAGAGGTGCAACAGGCCTTACATCTGGCCTGGACGGCGGCCAACCACATCTGCGCGAAGCGGCTCATTCCCTTTCTGCCTACCCTGGTTGACTCGCTGGAACGACATGGGCACCTGCACCTGAGCGAGGAAGGTCGTACCCAACTCCTCGCGATGAGTCCGGCGACTGCCGATCGGATTCTCCAACCGTATCGCAAGCAAGAGCGGCATGGCATCTCGACGACCCGATCGGGAACGCTGCTCAAAAAGCAGATCCCGGTGCGCACCTTTCATGATTGGAATGAGACCAAGCCGGGCTTCATGGAAGCCGACCTGGTGGCTCATTGTGGCACCCAAGCTGATGGGTCGTACCTCTCCACCTTGACGTTGACCGATATTGCTACTGGCTGGACCGAGTGCCTTCCGCTCCTCAATCGGGGGCAGGAGGCGGTCGTCGCTGCCCTCAAGCGAGCACAGCAGTTGCTCCCCTTTCCGCTGCTGGGCATCGATACCGACAATGGAGCCGAGTTTATCAATATGGAACTGCTGGCGTTTTGTGAACACGAGCACCTCACCTTCACGAGAGGGCGTCCTCGACGAAGCAACGATCAGTGCTACATGGAGCAGAAGAACGGGCACATCGTCAGGCAGGTGGTCGGTTATGATCGCTTCACGGGCGAGTTGGCCTACCGCCAACTCACCGAACTCTACCGGGCGTTGCGGGTCTATGTCAACTGTTTTCAGCCCTCGATGCAGCTCCAGACGAAAGAACGAGAGGGCAGTAAGGTCCGGCGTACCTACGATCAGGCGCAAACGCCGATGCAACGACTGCTGGCCTCTGGCGTCTTGTCTGCAAAAAAGCAACAAGAACTGCTTCGCATCACTGAGGCACTGGATCCGCTGCGCTTGCTCACGCAACTCGAACACTTACAGAAGGCGCTCTGGCGGCACGCCATCACGCCCTCATCAGAACACCCGGAAACCCTCGCTCCGCTCTGGTTTTCCGTGCAGCAATGTACGGAGGAAAAGGTTCCCACCGATGGGCTTCCGCATACCCCTCCGTCACTGCTCAAACGGGAGCGGAAGAAGAAGTATCAAAAAACGGGGCGACCGCATGATTGGCGCACGCGCAAGGACCCCTTTGAGGGGGAATGGGAACAGGTCACTGCCTGGTTGACCGCCAATCCAGAAATGACCGGGGTCGACATTTTTCATAGACTGGAACAGGCGGCCCCAGGACGCTATCGACCGACTCAGCTCCGAACCTTACAGCGGGGCCTCTCGAAGTTACGTGCTCGTTTGTTGGTCACCTTCGATGACCAGTGGGGCGAAGAAGTCGTCAACGGACAAGCTCCCGTTCCAGAGTTGCACGCTGAGCTCATAGGAGTCTGATTCTCAGGGAGAGGAAGGGAACCATGCATTGCGATGTGTTCCCTTTCCTCTCCCTGAAACCCTCTCCATCCCTCCGCGCTAGGGCTGGTTGGCACGCTTCGCTGTGACCAGGGGACCTGCCCCTTGGACCTCCGCTGAGGAGCACAGCCCCTCAGACTCCCTGATATTTCTGGGGGGAGCTTGCAACGAAGAGGTTTTGGAGAATAAGATATCTCATGAGTGAATGACCCACATTCCATGAGTCAACGGGTCAGGAACAACTCGGTTAGAGTAAGATTTCCCATGAGGCATCCTCCTCTCTCAAGGTAAGATTCTTCTGTGAGGCAATGCGCCGGCAATTCTAATTGACATTTAACATGGACACAAATTTCGTGATCGTTAGTGAATGATGGTGTGCTTTGCTTGTTGCTCTCTCCATTGGCTTTCAAACTCGGCGGGAGTGAGATAGCCCAAGGAGGAATGAATGCGCTTGTGCATATAGACCTCATCGAGAAAGCGCCCGATTTGCCTAACGGCATAGCATAATTCACATAATCTGCTAAGTCCACCTCCTCTTCTTTGATGGTGCGCATCAGTCGCTCTGCATAGCCATTTTGCCAGGCTGCCCCGACTTCTGCCATACTGATCTGTACTCCTGCTGCTTGCAACCGTTCGGTATAGGCCGTGGCAGCATACTGCACCGCTTGATCCGAATGATGAATGTCAGGGGTGTGCTGGGCCAGCGCTTGCTCCAGCGCCCGCAAGGTCAGGCTCTGATCGAGACTGCGTCCTAGATGCCAGCCGCGAATCCCCCGTGTAAATACATCCATGAGCACGGCCAGGTACACAAACTCCTCCAGGAGGCGAATATAGGTGATATCACACACCCACACCTGCTCAGGACGCACGATCTCCAACTGCTCCACCAAATTGGGATAGCGTGGAAAGGCATGGGCACTGGTAGTGGTCAGCACCTTGCGGTGAGATTTGCGCCGCGCTTGGAGACCCAGTTCACGCATGATGCGTTCCATCCGTTTATGATTGATAGTCCATCCTTGCCGCTGCAATTGCTTGGTGATGCGCCGATAGCCATAGCGCGGCCATTCGCCCGCTACCGCTGTAATCGCCTGCTGCAACGGCTGCTCATCAGCCGCCACTGCTTGATGATAATAGGTACTGCGGGCGCAGTCCAAGATGTCGCAGATCTGGGTGATCGGATACTGCTCGGCTAACATCTGCATCACCGGCCGTTTCTGTTCGATGGTGAGCCCAAGAGCGTCGAGACTTTTTTTGTAATCTCCAGTTGTATGGTGAGCCGGCCTACCGCTCGCTCTAACTCAGCGATGCGCTCCTGGTCCTGGCTGTGCAGCTGATCCTGCTCAAACACCAGAGGCGCTCGTTCCACCAATTCGGTTTTCCAGCGGGAAAGCACTTGCGGATTGAGTTGATGCTCTCGGCAGACTTCCGCCGCATTCTTGCTTCCGCTCAAGACCTCCAGGACCACTTGGGCCTTAAACTCGGCGGTAAATCGTCGTCGCTGTGGCATGTTGTACCCCTTTCTTGCTCATAGTATACACGCTGGTTTTCACTTCACCAGGTGTCCGACCCCAAGGGGGCACTACAAATCTCGGGCAGCCAATGGCCAACAGAACCCTCAAGTACTTCGAAAGGCTCAGGGTAAACATGCTTTCTCAGAATATCCATGAGCTACCCAAACTAACTAACATGGAGCGTGAAATCCTGATGCTGATGGCACAAGGCGATAAATATAAAACCATTGCTAAAAAGCTTCGTCTGATGTACAGAACTGTAGGCAACTACGTCTCTAATGTCTATAGTAAGTTAAAGGTGACCAACTGTGCCCAGTTCATGCTCCGTGTTCGGAATACTGTCTTGGGAAAGAAGTTCCCGGAGCAGTAAGATAAGGTCAGCGAACAGAAAGATGAGTATCGTTATTCCCTTTCAAAGAAGATTTATTCGATCCCGGCGGGCACTACTAATGCACCCATGGTCATGGTGGCTCTATTCCCTGGTAAGGCAAGGTAACCGTACATTACTTTCTCGGAGTTTTTTCAGCCGAAAGAAATATTAACCGTTGTTTTCTCAGGCTTGAAGTATTCAGGCGCGACTAGTCTTGAGAAGAAGAGCGAGGCAAGACTATTTTCCGAATCCACAGACTATCGTTACTCCCACAACCCACGCCGTCTCGTTTGTTCTTGGTCCGGTAAGACTGGCAAAATCTGCCGCCAGATGTCTCCAAAGGGCGTCTCAGCCTCAAGGTGCGCTGCCGTTGACACCAGTACGCGCATTCTTGTTCCCGCAAGTTGCTCCACACATGCCTCGCGCACGCGCCGTTCCTGCCCGCCGTCCGGAACGATGAAGAGCAGGCGCGGCAACGTGGCCAGTCCTTCGGCAACCCACTCCTTCGATGCCCAGTAATCGGCATACGCTCCCATTTTGCGGTCGAGATCGCGCCGGTTCATCGTCCCGCTATCATATTCGAGCCAGAGGCGCAGACGGCGCAAACTAGAACCGCTATCACCCGCATGTCGCTGCACCAGTTCCAGTTCGGCGTCCGGTCGCAGGTTGCGTTGCACGCCATGATACAGGTAGGTGCGGGCGCACCCACGACCGGCACCCCACCATGCGACAGTTACTCTGCCTTTCGTCGCCTGCGCCGACCGGTGAAAGACTGCCACCACGCCGTACACCCCGGCCAGATGCGCTCCCTGCCGCAGCAGCACGAAGCGGTCGCGAGGTTCCAGGACTGTCTGCTCGCCATGCTGGACCCTGCGCGAGAGGTGCGGGATGGACACGTCATGGATGGCAGCAACCTTACGCAGGCCAAGTTCCGAGAGGTGCCAGCGCCACCTGGCAGAACTCCCTTGCGCCACCAGTTCGCGTTCAACGAGTCCTTGCCGTGCCAGCTCACGCAAGAGCCGCTCGGCAGTCGCCTCGGAAAGCGGTCCCTCGTCCGGTTCGCGGCGCAGCACCGCCGCAATTTCCTCTGCCGCCATCTGCGGCGTTCGCGCCAGCAGCGTCAGTAGCTCCCGTGCGCGCGGCGTTAGCACTTGAGGTAGTTTTGCCGGCTTCGAGTACGTAGCAGGCGTCATAGAAATGGAAGGCTTCGCGCCGGTTCCCGTGCTGGCGCACGTTCGCAGCACCGCCTGCACTGATGAGATATGGGTCATGACGCCGGGAGGAAGCGCAGCCTGGGGCAGTGGCACAAACAGCCCGGCCAGCCGGATGCTTGCCCCCGTTGCCAGATCGCGCCATCCCCATTGCCAGGGGTTTTCCTGCTCACCGAGGGTGACAATGGCCCCGGCAAGACCATCATAACGAGCGTTGCGGGCCACCTCCCGCGCTACGCGGCGCCATACCTCTACCTGTCGCTCATTCTCCACCAGGATGAGGACCGGCGGGAACATGGATGCAGACAGATCCCGCCGTTCTAGGCTTTCTCGCAAACGCAGCAGGCGCAGGAGGCGTTTCGCGATAAGGTTGTGGTCGCAGAGGCCACTTTCCAGCAGTACAAACGCCGCTTCCCACCTGCTTGCGCATGGTGGCCCGCTTGCCTGTGCCCAGGCCGACAGGCCATACTCCCGGCTATCCTCGATCGTCCAGGCCAGCACGGCCTCCGCCCGCGCTACCATGCTGTATCTCTCATCTTGAAATACGTCTGCCCGCCAGTCGCGCACGATGTGCCAGCGCACCACTGCTGCGTGTCCCTGCCGCGCCAGTTGGGCAGGCGCGTACTGGAAGAACATGCGGGCAAATGCATGCAGGCGGTCAATCGTTACCAGGCGCGGCACAAGCCGGGCGGGCGCACTCTTACCGTGTTGCCACCTGCGGGCAAGGAGCAAGGGATCGTACTGCATAACCTGCGCAATAGCCGTTATGCCGGCTCGAGTGAGCAAGAAACGAGCCTCAGAGCCATAGCCACTCAGACCCTGCACCAGGCCACCGCCTACGAGCCGGGCAAGCGCGCGATAGACGGTGGATGAGTGAATCAAGAGCGCTGCCGCACACTCTTGCGCGGAACTTGCCGGGTAGACCAGCAGCCAGCCCAGGATAGATGCCTCTGTTGCTGTCTTACGCGCGCTTCTCTCTGCATGGTACACTTCCATCGTCACGACCATCACCACTCGCCTCCCATCTCCCCACCTTCATCGCGTTCCGGGTCCTCTCTGTGCCAGGCGCCTGAGCGCGGTCTGGCGCGGGCGCTATCCGTCAGGACATAGGGCTGGGAAAGCGGCGTGCCATCCGCTGTATATCGCGCGAGTTCATTCTCTTCGCGGCGATTGTTCCCTCCGCGTCCTCCTCTCCCACCACGCTTGCGTGGCGCATCAGGCGGCATGAGTGGGTTCTTGATCTCTTCCACGGACGTCCCTGTTGCTTCCTCACCCGGCCAGCTTCCTCCATCGTCCTGCGTGGCCTGCACAGATGCCCGCTCAGGCTGTTCAGGCGACACCTCGTCATCCACCAGGGACACTGCCCGCGTGTTGCGTTCGTTGGAGCGCAGCCGGATGGCGTTCGCGATTTCGGTGTCCCACGCAGGCGGTGGCGCAATGTGCAGCGAGAAGGGAGGCAGCCGCCGGGCACCAAGCTGGAGGCGGGCGTAGCAGGTGTAGGCGTCCAGCGTGACAAGATCACTTACCTCAAGCCCGTCCAGGGAAGGAACCAGCACCTTCGCGTCGTCTGCTGACATGGCGAAGGCGAAGAGGTGGTCGCTGTTGGCCAGCACGGTTGGCTTCAGCGAGTGATCCACTTCATCCAGGTAGGACAGCGATTGCGTGGCGAGGGCAAAGGCTCCGCCGTATTTCCTGAGTTCGGCCAGCATGGTGTTGTAGTCAATCCCTAAGAACGTCTGGAATTCGTCGATCACCACCCAGAACCGCCGCCGCTCGCCCAAGGGCCGGCGGATTTGCTCAGCGAAGGCGGTTTGAAAGAGACCCACCAGCGTCGCCCCAACCAGCGCCGAGACCTCTTCGCCCACGACGCCGCTTGCAGTATTCACCAGGATGGCGCGCCCCGCCAGGATGTCGTCGGAGAGACGACAGGTGGCCCGGCTCTGTCCTAAGATGCGTCGCGAGACTTTCGCTGCCGCGTACTTGCTGATTTTGTTGATGATCGAACTGATCATTTCATCGCGGAAGGACTGGCGCAGCGGTTCGTAGTACTTCTTCCACCAGTCCAGCACCACCGGATCGCGGACATCTTGCAGCACCATGTCGCGGTAGCCATGTTTTTGCAAGAGCGGGATCACATCCAGCAGCGTATATTGTTCCTCGGCGCCGATGTCATCGCCGTCACGATCCAGCCGGCGCAGGTTGGCCTCGGCGAGGGCCAGCAGGGCAAATTGCAGGATGTTTTCCGTGCGCGGCCCCCATGAGCGCTGCTTTTGCCAGAAAGCGATGAAGACCGACAGGGTATTTTCCACCGTTTTATCGCGCCCACGTCCCTGCGTCATGTCGAGCGGGTTGAGACCGACTACCGCTGTCTCATCGGAAAGATCGATGAGCGTCACGTCGTCGTGGCGTGAGGCGGGCAGACTGCCAAGCAGCGCCGCGATGGTATCCCCATGCGGCTCCATGAAGAAGAGGCCCTCGCCTGGGTTGCCGGCCAGGTGAGCCAGCGCGAGATGCGCAAAGAGGGTGGATTTCCCTTTGCCGGTCGCGGCAACGGCCAGGCTGTTCTGGTGCAAGACATCACGCGGCACATAGACCGGCCACACTTTCCCGGCGTGGCTGCACTCGCCCAGCCGGTAGGGCAGCAAGCTGTCCCCTGCCGCGTTCAAGAGGGCAGGCGGCAAGGGGCGGCTGCGGGCCTGCCCGTGTTCGAGGCCTGCCACATCCGGTGCGTCCTGCTCCGGCACCAGGTGCCACAGGGCTGCCAGTTCATCCACCGAGAGGTAGAGCCGTGAGCGGGCCAGGCCGCGTTCCCAGCGAGCGCGCCCCAGGACGAGAGCCATGAGCACATGGCCGAAGGTGGAGAGGATGCGGTGCCTCGCTTTCATGGGTCCTGGGCCGGTTCGTGGCACAAGGTGGGCCTGGCGCAGGTGACGGACACGCGGCACGAAAAAGTTTCCCGATGGGCTGGCGTACTGCCGGTAGGCAGCGGCAAGCCGGGCTGCAAGTATGCGACGACGCAGACTCTCCTCGCGCCTTGCCCGAAGCTGTCGATACGCCTGCCGGAAGTGAACGATAACGAGACGCAAAAGGCTGGGCAGCTGCGAGAAGACAACGACAAGCACGAATGCAACGACGCGACCGCCTGCTCGCAGGAGCGATCGCGTAGCAGTCTCGTTCGCCTGGCGCGGCAGATGGGCCAGGCAATGAGCGTGGACCAGGGCGCTCGCCTGGATGCGGCAGAGGGCACGCACTAGCCACGACAACTTCTGTGGGCAGAGCGAACCCTCATGCATCGCCAGGACGGGATGGGTGACCGGGCCGATCACATAGAAACGCAGCCGGGCGCGGTAAGCGACCCGCTTCGTCTTCTCGCCTACCTGCCGCATATCGTAGAGTGGCACCTTTCCCCGCAGACGCTGCACAAGGCGGGAGATGGCAAAGGCGACAAGGAACAGCATGGTCACAAAGCCGGCCACCTGCAAGAGTTCGGGTGGCGTGAGCGAGGGCATATGGCCGTGCAACGCCAGAGGCACAGCGTACTTCACCCACAGAGGGATGAGCGGGAGAATCTGCCGGCTCCACCTGCGCCAGACGAGGGCCAGCGCAGCGACGATGCCGAGGGCGACAATGGCTCCCGCTGATGGCCCCGTGCTGTTCCGGCTCTGGCCGAGGCGTCGGTCCCGTTCGCGTTCGGGATCAAGCGGGTGTTCGACCGCTTTGCGCCAGTATCGACGCGACCACTGTGCTGCGGCAGGGACGAGCGCCAGTTGCGCGACAGCCCGCACTCCTTTGGGTAGGCCCGAGAGGGCGCCCAGCACACCGAGCAGGGGGTCTTCGCCCACCACAACACGATTGTTCCAGGCCCGCGCGTCCGGTGTGCCCAGCGAGCGGTAGGGTGCCGCTCCCGCTGCCAGTTCTACAACGGTCAGGGCTTCGCCCTGCTCGAGACGCAAGGGATCATGCTTGCTCATCACCTCACCGATCGAGGCCTGTGGGTAGAGCGCCTGCACCTGCTGTTTCAGGTGCGCCAGCCCCTCGGCATCAGAGGCGCGAATGAGGAGCCGGACGCCGCGTTCGTCACCCGCCACTTCCAGCGCGATGGGATGGCGGGCGTCCAGGGCGAGCGTGGCTATGGCCGTTTCCAGCGCCGAAAGGGGCCGGCCCGATATCCCACGCGGGATTACCTGCGCCACGAACGAAGGTGCCTGCTCTAGTTGGCCTGCCTGGCTTGCCTGTTCCTGCTGCTGTACTTGCATTGCCGGTTTGTCCCTCCTTTCTCTTGCTCTTACCCATGTCCGCACGGCTTGTGTAGGCTATTCCTCGCGATGCAATGGCGCAGGGCGAGTTCCCGTACCGTTTGTTGCCTCAGGCCGCGAGGCGCTCAGTTGTGGATGCTGGTGTGGCAAGATTTGCCGGGCCAGTTCGCGCGGGTTGGTGGTGATGAGACTGTGTTCAAGCGGGTTTGCCTCCACCGTGACGATGAGCCGCGTGCCGCCCGCGAGCAGCAAGGCTTCCGGCTTCTGCAAGGTGAGCAACTTCTGGCGTTCCGAAAGGGTCAGGCCGAAGCGGCTGGCCACCGACGAAGCGGAGATGCGATCCTGCTTTTTCAAGATTTTGGTAGCCGCGTTGCCGGCGATCACCGCGCCGTATTCGTTCTCGACAAAGAGTTCCGGCGACTGGGTGATGGTGACCAGCCGCAAATAGCGTTTTCTGGCGCGGCGGGAGAGGTCGGCCAGGAAGCGACCACCCTCCGGGTGCTGGATGAGCGACCAGGCCTCGTCAATATAGAGGACACGCGGCCGCGTAGAGGCCAGAACCTGGGTCCACATGAAATCGGCGATGAGCAGGATGCCGATGGGACGCAGCTCGCCCGACATATCCCTCACATCGAAGACAACGAAGCGCGAGTCAAGCCGCACGTCTGTAGGCGCGGAGAATGTGCCGGCCAGGCTGCCCTCAACATAGCGATAGAGGCGGTCGCACAAGCCGTACTCGTCACGGCCCGCCTCCCCGCTGGCCAGCACTGCATACAGATCGCGCAAGACCGGTGGCGGATTCCCGTGCGTTGCCGGATCGGAGGTGATGCCACGACGGCGATATGCTTCGTAGGTGGCGCGATCCAGCAGGCCCTTTTCCCGCGTCGAAAGCATGGTCACGCCCGTCGGTCCACGGTCGGAGAGCATGAGATCGTAGAGCGCGTGCAGGCTCTGCACCTTCTCGGCAAGGCGGTCTCCCCGGCTGCGGTCGGCGATATAGCCCGTGAGATCGATGCCCTGCGGCACCAGCTCGAAGGGATTGAGGTGCTGGGCGGAGCCAGGAGCCAGCCGTACAAAGGTGCCGCCAAGCGCGAGGCAGAGGCGCTCGTACTCCCGTTCCGGGTCGATCACCCCCACCTGCAAGCCTTCCTGGTAGCGCAGCAAGAGTTCGCGCAGGATTTTCAGCTTGCAATAGTAGGATTTGCCTGCACCGGTGATGGCCCCAATGAAGCGATGGGGGTTGTCCAGCGTGTCGGCCCAATCGTCGATGATCACCGGCTCGCCACTCGCAGTCACGCCTTCCAGGACGCCGCCCGGTATGGTAAGCGCGCTCGAGACAAAGGGGAAGGCGTACGCCACGCTCATCGTGTCCAGCAGGGTAGTACGCCTGAGAGGGTCGGCACCCCAGGGCTGCATTGCCTGAAAGGCTGCCAGTTGCTCAAACGTGGTGGGATGCGCTACCAGAAAGAGGTTCTTCAGCAGCGACAGGAGGCGAGCCGTGCGTTCATTGAGCGTTGCCAGATCGGGCGCGCGCACCTGGATGTATATCCCTACCTCGCAAAGCATCTCTTCGCGTGCGGCCACCTGGAGCAGCAGCCGTTCGATATCGGAGGCGGCGATGGCTTCATCGGGGTTCTCCACCCAGCCTTTCCTGGTGGCCATACGTTTCGTCGCGCGAATCTCTGCCTTGCGGCGCCGGTAGCGGCGGAGCATGGCTGCGGGGTCTTGCATGTGGACATGCATGCTGATATCAATACTGTCGTCATGCGTGAACAGCGGGGCCAGGTAGCCCATCGTCACTTCGCGTGGATAGCCCACCACCGCGATGCCGCGCAGGTACTCGTCCTCCACCAGCAGGTGATCGGGCCGTTCCAGCACGGACGAGGGGGCGAGCAGGTCGGCAAGCTGCACAAATCCGGGCTCTGTTCTGGTGTCCTCGTCTTGCTTCACGTTCGCTCGTTTCGTGCCTGTTGGTCTGTGTAGAGCAAGCGATGTTGCCTCAGGCCGGGTCGCCATAAACCTGCCCTGAGCGGCAAGCATGGCAGCATCTCCAGGGGCAGCGACAACGGGCGCGTCGATGGCAAGAGAGGCGGGCGCAAGCTCCGGCAGTCGATGGCCTCGCCCAGGAACAAGGCAGGCCGCCGCAAGCTGCGCCAGTTCCGCGTCAGAAAGGCGGTGCGCGACCAGGTTCATATTTGAGAGCGCCGCAAGGATGCGCTCGCTCTGGATGTCGAGATCAATGCGGGTGGCCGCATGCCCCCGCTCATGCTCGCGAGCGCGAGCACCCCGTGCCCGCGTTCGTCTCTTCCAGAAGCGATCGGTCCATCCTGCCGGTTCGTGCTCGCCTGCCCCAAAGATGAGATAGCAGCGCGAGTCATACAGGGCGCGACCGGCGCAGAGCTTTTCAAGGTGGTCGGCGTGCGCGTCGGCCAGTTGCCGGTAGAGGCGCGGAGCTGACAAAGTGGAAGAGACAGCCTCAAGCCGCTCCAGGTAGTCCGACAGCTCGTGCGGTACGCGGCGGATGAGCACCTGGATGCTGCGCCCGGGCGAGAGCGCCTTGAGCAGGGCCTGATAGCCCAGGATGAGCGCGGCCCGATCTTCCTCGGATTGCAGTGTGAACGCAGTTCCTGTAACCTCGATCACCGCCACGCCCCGCACGCTTCCTGCCGTCGTTTTCTCGCGAGCGGCCGAGTGCGGCGAGAGGTAGAGCACGCCATCGCGGATGCGATGCACCCGGGCCACCGCGCGCTGCGTGCTGCCCGCTTTCTTTGGCGACTGTGTATAGACACTTTCCTCTGCTCTCATGCGGACTTTTCCTCTCTTGCTCTTTCAGTCGCTCGGCCTGTGGCAGGCCCGCATGCTGCGCCACAGGTACAGGCGTGGGCGGGCGAAATAGGCCAGCACCACAATCACCCAGGCATCCAGCGGGCGCCCGGCGATCTCTCCAAAGGTGAGGGCCAGGATGAGCACACTTGCCAGAACGAGCAGCAACCAGTGCAGCGCGGCTCCCACCGGCCCTATTGCCGTGGCAAGCCGGGCAGTGCGCGCCCACAGGGCGGTGGCAAAGCTCCCGCCCACGAGCAGCAGCAGCAGTTGCCGCGAGGAGAGCGTGACATATCCCAGCGAGAGCACCGTATCCGCCAGCGCCAGGTGCGTCGGAACAGTATGGGCAGTGGGCAACCCAGATGCAACAGGCGATTTCTCTTCCATCGATATACTCCTTCTTCTCTGAGGCACGCGCCTTCGCGCTAATGGCCGGCTCCACCTGCCGCTGTGTTGATGAGGCCGGCAATGGTTGGGCCTAAAAGTCCCACAGCCAGCCCGATCATGGCGGCATAGAGCCAGAACTTCGCCTGCTGGATGCGCCGTTCATTCTCCCCGGCGAACATGTATAAGAATGCCGCCCAGCCAAGCGCGAAGATCGAGGCCGTCAGGATAAAGGCAAACAGATCGTTGGTCAACGTGCTAAAGAATTGCTGGATGGTGACCCCTGCCCCCAGGACAATGCCTGGGAGCAGGATGGACATAATCGTTATCGTGGTCATAATGTCAGTTCTCCATTTCGTTTGTTGCTGCTCGATGCCGGTTCCGACATGAAAAGCTCCAAAGATTGTTGTTTGCCCTGTGCCGCAAGCTGCCGATTGGCGTTGGTGGTACCCGTAGCAGCCGGGCGGATGTAGCCCCATACTGTGTAGCCGGGCCAGCTTGAGGCATCCACTGTAAGGTCGGGCAAAAGCGGCATGGTAGTGTAGGGGCTCACCGAGTTGGCGTTGGCAAACGTCACCGAACCGTTTTGCCCATTTGCAGGCGGCATGACGCTCACCACAATCGCCACGTGCCCGATGCTGCTGTCCTTGAAGACCATCACATCGCCCGGAAGGGGCATCCCGGATTCTCCAGAGGGAGCTGCCGCCGGAATTTCCTGCCAGCCCGGCTTGCCCTGGTAGAGCGCCCACAGGTCAAAAGCGTTGGCCGTCCACGGCATGGGGTAGATCGGCCCGTAGGCCCCGCGCACAAAGCTCACGCACTGATACGTCCCGTTGGCCCAGGCATAGCATCCGGGGCAGACCCGGTTGCCGTAGGCAATAACGGATTGGGGGAAGGACGAGTTGTACCAGGTGTAGTAACAATCTGGGTAGCTGATCGTGCCCCCACAGGCCGGGTTGACGTAGAGCGCACCGGCCATCTGCTCGGCCAGGTTCACCACTGCTGCGGCAATCCCGCTCGCTGCGATGCATCCCTCGCTCGGCGTTCCGGTCGAGACAGGCGATGCAGGCGTTCCGCTCGCCTGAGCGCACGGATTGGTGCCTGATTGCCCCAGTGCGCTGCTCACCAGCGCCGCAAGCAGCGAAACGGCAAGCAGCAGCACCAATCCTAAACAGGCTGCGCTTACTAGCAGGCATCCTACGATCGGCTTCACCTGGCGTTGCTGCATGTTCATGCTCCTTCCTCTTCTGCCTCTACAACAGCGCCAGCAGTTCCGGCGCAACCTCGGCCACGAATTCCCCAACGCCGATCACGGTATCGATGGTTGCCTGCCCCACCTGGTCGGCCAGGGCGCGCATAGCCCAGGTCTGGAGCATCCCCGGCAAGCGGAACGTCAGGTAGAGCAAGACCGTGGACAGGATGATCTCGAGGATGATGTTGGCGTTCTGGAGCCCGCCGAAGAGCGGATTGGCCAGCGCCACGATATTGGCGAGCATGGAGCCGCCGATGGAGAGCATGGCCACCTGCAAGAACTGCACAAACACCGTGAGACTGAAGTTCCGCAGCCACAGACGTCCCCAGCCCATCGTCTGTGGCAGGGCAAAACACAGAAAGCCAATGGGGGCCAGTGCTCCCAGGAAGGCGGCAAAGGCGAGCCGGAAGAGCATCTGCCCCGTGAGTAAGAGGGCCATCGCGCCCATCACCATCAGGAAGAGGAAGACCAGCCAGCCGTCGCCCAGCGCAATGGCAATGAGGGCGTTAAGCAGGTTGGCGAAGACCGCGAGGCCCAGGATGGTGAGCACCCCCTGGCAGAGCGCGTTGTTGAGATCGATGAAGGCCTGCACGATCATGGGACTGACCGTCGCAGCGAGGAAGACTAGAATCACGCGTGGGATGAATTCGGAGAGACCATGCAGGTTCACTCCCATCTGCCTGCCCAGCATCAGGTTGAAGCCGCCCACCAGCACGATGAAGGCCAGCGCCGCTGCCGCTACCCCTTGCGCCCAGCCAGTAAAGGCTTGCAGCGTCGCGTCAAGTGGTTGCGTGGGATCACAGCCAAAGAGACTGGAAAAACAGAGCGGCGTTTGCGTGATGAAATTGGTGTCGTGCTGGCTGGTCATGCTCTTCGTGATGCCGCCGACGATGCCCTGCTCGAACACCTGGACGGTATTCGCCACCGAAGTGAGAATGGCGTTGATAGCCTGCTCGACCCAGCAGGTGACATCGGTGAGACCGCACCCGTTGGGGATGGTAGTGTGTTGTGCGCCAGTGGGAGAGAGCGTGATGCCGCCCGCGCCAAGCCCGGAGCCGTGCTGCGGCTTAATGACCTGCACAGATTGTGCTTCTGTAACGGAGTCAGCCATGTGCTGAGATGGACGTGGGCCAGGGGCAATGGCAAGCAGGCCCGCCATAAAGAAGAGGGCGAAGAGGCAACAGCGAGAAATGGCTCTGCCGATGGTGCTATAGCGAAGATGGATGGATAGCATATGTGGTTCCTTTCTTCTGATCCTGCTGGCTAGCCCGGCATGGGCGGGCAATTTTTCCCGATGGTCGTGACCTGCTCTGCGATGGCCTGGTCCTGTTGTTTCAACTGCTGCATGGTGCGTTCGTCTTGCCGGTAGGTGGCCTCAATACGGGCGACAAGGGCGCTGGCCTGCTGTGTGCCCCGCTGGTAGGCCTGGATGGAGACGATCCAGGGCAGGTGCGCCACACTCAGACCCGCGATCTGCGGCAGCGAGAGATGCCGCGCCCCGTTCCAGGCATGGGTGAGCCTGTTGTAATCATGTACCAGCGGGTTGTCAGAGGGCGTGAAGAGCAGGGTAAAATAGGCCGTGTCGATGGGTTGATAGGCCACGTCCTGGCATTTGGTAGCGGTATCCTGCGCTTGCTGCATCGCGGCCAACTCCGCCTGCTGCTCGCGCAACGCTTCCTGCGCCTGGGAGACTGAAGAAGCGTTGGGATCACTTATTGTCGCTTGAGTGCGAGCGTCCCGCTGCACCACCGGCAGCATCCCGCGCACCACTTCATACGCGTTAAAGACGGCAAGCAGCGCCGCTTCCTGCTGTTGTGTGACGGCGATCAAGGTTCGGCGCTGTGTCTGCCCGGCTGCAGGATCAATACCGGAAAGCTGCAACATCTCGCTATCACTATCCTGCTGGCCGCTCAAAGTTTCGCTGTGCAATCCCCGCCCGATGGTTAGCGTCACCACGCCGCTCGTCGTCATGGTGCCGGTATATCCCATAGTGGTCACATCCGGTTGCGTCGAGGCCGGAAAGGGTGTGGATTTGTAGGACACCGAAGTCCAGTCGCCTGACAGCGAGTTATTCTGGTTGTGCCAGGTGAGCGAGAGCAGGGTATCGCTATCCGTCCACACATATGCATATAGCTGCGTTGCCACGTTGCCACAGGCCGTTAAAATGAACGCCAGGATCACGGCCAGCAAGAAGACGTGCAGCGCCCACACCAGGCTGCTCCAGTAGCGCCCACTCGTTGTGCCAGATCGGTGGTTGTGCAAGGGTCGTTCCTCGGCTTTCTTTTCCTGTTCCGGTCCTTCTTCTTTGCAGGAACAAGTGTACCTGGCTCACCCTGTTGGGGAGAACGACATTGCTGAACATTTCGCTAAACATCACTGAACGTTTTTATTAGCATCGGGGTGAGGCGAGTATCGAAGCCTATTGATTGCCGAATAATCTGGATAATCTTGTGGAAGAAATTATAGTTGGGAATATTGCCAAAGATTATCGCTTTTAAGTAAGAAAGAGGCAGGCGACCGAAAGCAGAATGGACCTACCAACAACAAAGCGTATGGCAAGGCAGTTACAATCCGATGATTGATCCGTATCTAAGCGACTTTTGCTACTACGCTATGTTAGGCAACCTACCAGACATGCCTGAATTCGATAAGATTCATGGAGAGATTGGGGGCATGTGCTGGAGGGATGTCCTTTGTATGAAGAGAGGATCGTAGGCCATGATTCTAGCAGCGAAGAGCTAAAACATGAGTCAACAGGAAGAACTGAGGGTAAATATGAAAGGTTCGACCATAAGCTGCCCCATCATATTGCAGCAATTACGAGAGGGCAGTGATTGTTCTCTCATTGAATAAAGTCATCGTTGGATCAAAAAGCGCCTCTATCGCTGTGTGTACGCTATCGAAGCGATTGATGCGCCGTTTTTCCAGCATCCTCAAGATCGCCTGCTCAATGTGATGTGGAATGGTTGGATTGATATGTGATAGAAGAAGAGGTCGCCTACATCTATGGAGGTACTTTAATGTTTCAACATCAGAGGCCAGGAACGGCTTGCGCCCAGTAAATAATTCATAGGCAATGCAGCCCAGGCTGTATTGCTCGCTTCGACGGCTGATATATCCCTCGAATTGCTCCGGGGCCATGTACGAGATTGTACCCATAGCTGCATGTGCTTGCCATGTTCCAGGTGGCTGCCGATAGGTAGCAAGGCCAAAATCGCCCAGCACCGCTTCTCCATTCTCTTTGAAAAGGATATTTTCTGGCTTGACATCATGATGAAGGATATTCAGACCGTGAGTATAGGACAGTGCTTGTCCAACCTGATCAAGGATAGTCAAGCTTTTCTCTTGTGGAACGGGGCGCGAACGGTAACGATTGAGAAGGACGCGAAGTGAGCCGCCCGGAGCATATTCTGTGATCAGATAGGGGCGGCCAAAGCTATCCAGGTTATAATCGTAAATCTCCAGAATGTTGGGGTGATGGAGGTCATTAAGTATCGTTGCTTCAGACAAGAAGCTATTATGGGCGGCGAGTGAGACACGATCAGGTCGCAGCACTTTAATGGTTACCAGCCATCTCTTAATATGGATGTGCCGTGCGCGAAACGTGTAGCCGGACGAACCACAACCCAAGTATTCTTCTATCCGAAAACTGCCGAATCGCCTACCAAGAAAATCTGCCGGGTTGATCATGCGTAGAACCTCCGAGCCTGCTATTTCTCCTACCTGTGCCGCCAGTGCTAGACAGATGCACTGCAACATCTGAAAAAATAGGTACTTGCCGCCAGGAATGGTAGGAGATTGTCTCATCAGCTCTGCCGCAATAGCAGATAGCTTTGAGCAGAGTGATAAGGCAGCACTCAGGTTGTTCTTTAGTATATTGTTAAGGTGTGCGCAGCTTTTTCCCTTCTTGCCGCATTATAACACATCTAGATGATATTGTCTAGCCTATTTAGTCTAGACCAAAAGCAGCTGCAAAATAATGAGGAAGTAATCACATCTACAGGGAGTCACGTCACTCGATTCTCTTGCGCAGGAAGAATGCGACAAGGAGAACTGATGGTAAACCGGAGAAAGCGTCCATCGGGGAGGTGAGGGGAATCCTCATTTACACGCTCACAAAGGAGTGCTAGATCGCGATTGAGCGCGCGATCATTGAAGGGACGCAGTTCCACTTGGACCATGGCGGTATCTCGCGTGATGCGACCTGAGAGTCGGAAAAAAGGAACCAGCCGCTGCCAAGTCGCATGCGCGTAGCAAGCAGGAAAGTAGTGGTCACGGACCCACATCCCGAGATTCGCCAGTGCCACCTTGCACACCGTCATGACCTGATCCTTGCGATGATCCAGTTCGTACATGGCTCGCTCCTTGGTCTCCAGATCTTCCAATGCACGCAGCACGTCTCGTTGTTCTTTACAATAGCGTTCCTGTTTGCGGAACTCGTTGTTGCACTTGTCATAGGCATGCCACACTCTGGTCCGTATCTGCTCGAGTTCCGCATCAATGACGGCTTTACGCTCCTTGATCTCCCGCCGCAACACATGATCAGCCACCCCTTGCAGTTCTAAGGTCGTCTGGTAGAGCCCCAGTTCCCGGTACAACTCATCGGCACGGTTCTTGTGTTGCTTGTGTAGACGATCGTGTCGTTTTCCTGCTTGGTGGCTCCGCTCTGCGGCACTGTGAGCCCACTGCTTGAGCTTGGCCAGCCGTTGTTGCAGACTGGCTCGCCGTTTGGCCACTTCGGAGTTCTCCACCAGCGTCTTGGCAAAACCATGGTTGATGTCCAACCCCAAGGGCCCTAAGTAATCTTTGATGATGTTTTCTTGCGCGGGCCAGCGATGAATGTAGGTGTGGGCCAGTTCGACCGCATCGATGGTCTCTGCGGTGGTGACAATAGGGATCAGCTTGGGAGTCAGCTCCGTGGCCGGAGCAGCTGTAGCTTGCCAGCCCTCTTCCCACCACTGCCGTTCGGTTCGCCTCAGATCGGCATCCCAGCGATGCGGCAGCTCTGCATCTTCCGGGCCTGGCTGTACAGGAACCAAACGGTGCAGGTCGCGGATCAGCGCCACTCGTAAGGAAAGAACTTCGCCTGGATGATCAGGCAGTGGCAACGCGAGACGAGCGCACGCGACTTCTCGCACGACCTGGCCTCGCGCATCCGTGTCGAGCGGAACAAATTCTCCGACCTCGGAGAACGATGCCAGGTCCTGATACTGATCGGTTCGCAAGACTGTTACCACGGCTCGCGAAGCCTCGCGCAAACGAGCAAGGAACTCGGCTGCCATTCCTTCACGATCCACAATGATCCGGCTCACCTGAGCGGTTTGGACGATGTCTTCATAGCGGGCGATGATGAGGGGCAAGCCGATCGTCAAATGCTGATCCCCGCGGTGCGTCGTCACCAGTAGCGGATGCCCCTGCGCATCATGAAGCAGCACCAGTGCACGGCATCCAAGGATGGTACTCAAGCGTCCAACCAGTCCTCGTGGAATGAGTACATCGGTGTAGACAGGCTTGCGATGCCCATCAATGTAGCAGGTCAGCGTTCTGGACATCCCGGGCGTCTCCTCGCTTGTGTGCCACAACTGCGTCGTCCAGCGTGCCAGGGCATCAGTCAAATGTTCTGCTCCATCGGCATGAGCCACCTGCGACAAAAAAGCTTCGGTGTAACGATATCCATAGGCCCTCTTGCGCCCGGTCAGCAGCGCTAACCCATCAGCCGTGTAGCCCCGCAGATCCCAGGTGCGAGGCACTCCGACAGCGCCAAGAAAGAGCAATGTGAGCACAAGTCTTTGACGCAGCGCTGCAGAACTGCCTGCCAACGGGGGGCGTGCAGTGGTACACTCGATGGGCAGTGCTTCGCACAGCTGCCCGATCAACCTCGTCTCGCAGGCGGCTGCCAGCAGCAACAAACCACCGGCCCCCTCGTGCCACTCTGGCTCACTGGCTTGGGGAACTGCTCTGTTTTTTTTCTCGCAGCACGCGCTGGCGGCTCAGTCCAAGAGAGACACGCACGCGGTTGAGTTGACTCACGCTGATAGAGAGGCCAAAGCGCTCTTGTATGGCTTGTTGTACCACAGGACTGGAGACTGAAGGGGCCGCCTGGCACATCTGGATGAGAAAAGTTCTCACGAGACCACACAGCTTGATGGAGTGACCATGCCTCTCGTCTCTGTAGGCCGTCTCTCCTTCAGTTCGTACCCGCTTGAGGAGCCGATAGACCGTCGCACGATGCATGGGAACTTCACTCTGGCTCCTGGCTTGCTGCACCGAGACTCCCTGTTCAATCTGCTCGATCATTTGACGTTTGGCTGCTTGGCGCTGCTCTGCGGAAATCGTTGGTGGCATCGCACTGATCCTCCTCATCTGTTGGTCAAACCAATGGGCTTTCTCCTCGTGCGTGTGAGGAATGTGCTCTGGAAATCTCCCTGATGAAGCATGAAACAAAGGAATCTCTCAGAGACTTTCGAGAGCGTCCTCAATAACGAGACGGATGTCGATTTCCCTCTCCACATAGGTCCACTCTTCTGTCTCGCGCAATGTTCCCACCAGTTCCTCGAACGCTTCTGCATCGGCAGGCGCATATTCAAACCACGTCAGGAAGTCAAAAGGCTCCCCCAGGTCATGACAATGGTATAACCTCCGTGCGATGGCTGGCAGGTATCTCAGACCTATGGTGATGTGGTGCGAACGCTCCTCAAAGATCATGCGTCGTTCATCCTGGGTCAACTCCCACCAAGCCACTGACTTCTTGATAGGGATGAGTGCAGCACATGTCGCGTTAGGACGGCCCAAATCAGGCTGTCGAGCGACTAATGCAGAGCGCTCTGCCCTCTGAACATAGCGTTCATAGCTTGTCACACCGCGTAGCAACCAAACACTGTCCTGTGGTGTGGTGGTTTGAGAACCATCCAGGACCGCCAATCGCGGGACCGGGGCCAGAGCGGGACCGGTGAGAGCAGAGGCGCGCTCGACCCGCCACTTTCCAGTCGTGCCGCCTACGAACAGGTGGATGAAGTCGGTCATAGAGTTCATTTCCTTTGCTGAGAGTTCTGCTAGGAACGTGAGACAAAGGCTCATTCCTCGTCGCTCACATCCGTTGAGTAAGGGGTTGGTACAGTCGTCATACTGCTCATTCTCCCACTTCCTCGATATCGAGATCCTCACAGCCTCTAGTCTACCATCCCTCTGTGTCGCTGTCTAGTCGCGCTGTTCTCCATTACCGTGACTCCCTGATCTACTACTTCCTCATCCAGCAGAATGATTTCGAATCTACTCTCCCGTCCAATGCTGAGTCTTATAGTCATACGATAACACAAAGTAACTTGCGACGGCAACGATCTTGCTGTACATAATAACGGTTTCATCATCGGCTGCATAGCTTATGCGATTGATTTCGAATACCGGTGTATTACGAACGACCTGTAACTGTTCCTGTTCTTGTAATGTTGGTAAACGGGCAAAGACATCCTCGTGTACGCGCTTAACTACCTTGTGATGGATATCTTGTATTGCTGCCAAGACATCAAAATGAACGTCCTGCTGCATCTTCTCCAAGATTTCGCCGCCCGCTAGCTCAACAGGATAGAAGTTTTTTGCCAAACGAAAACGCTTATTGGATGTACCTTGAGCGCGATATCGTTGTATAACCGGCGCGCCTTCCTCAATATCAAACACACTGGCTATTTCTTCAGAAGCAGAAACTGTTGCTGGTCTTTCAATATCTATCTCTTCAGGCGTCAATCCCTGCTCTTCTAAGAACTTATCAAAACGGGGTGTAATGCCTGGTATATGCTTTCGAGGGAAATTTACGAATACTCCTGCGCGGCCTAGCGATATGAGCAGTCCCTCAGCCTGGAGTTGTTGGATTACCTTATTCATTGTCTCATGGCTTGTATTGAATTGCTGAGCCAGTAAACGAAGTGATGGTAATCTCCCAGCTTTGCCATATTCACCGTCGAGAATACGTTGGCGGAGGGCCGCATGAATACTATCAACTTTTATTTCCATTGGCATTATGTGTTTTCTCCTTGCCTACATTGTCTTAACTCGATGAACTTGGCTGGCTAGGCAAGACTAATTAACCTAGACCAGCATTACCATTATATTACGAACTCTATACAAGTTCAACGGCAGATTTTTTGGTTGTGGTTGTGATTTCGTGCTGAATTAGCAGTCTAGGTAATGAAATTTTAACCGCTAACATGGAGCGCATTATTTTTGTGCTGATATTTAAGGTTCTATGATAATAACCGATGAGATGGAGATTTTTTAGGTTATGCTTTTTGGTCTTCTTATCGTTTATGAAGGTGAAATACCAGGCAGGTAAGCAGAAAGAAGGAAGCGCACCCCGTGCGTTTCAGGCCCGTTGCCAATTGAAGATCGCCAAACGCTGGATGGTCACCTCGATCCACCGTGCGCCTGCTCCCGTTGGGCCGGTAGAAGCTCCCAGTTGTCCGTTGTAAGCATCCTTCGCCTCTACTGCCAGGTCGATGACCAACTGGAGCGCCTTCGGCTGAGCCAAGTGGGCATCATCCATACGCGCGAGCTGGACTGCATCCTGACGCGCGTTGGAGAGTGAGAGACCTACCGCATTCATGGCCATACGAAGCTGTCCGGCCACCTGCTGTTGGGATGTGGTCGCTCCAGGGGAGCGCATGACCCCTTCCAGATGGATGTCGGTGTGCAACACATAGCCCGGCGGCTCCTGCTCCGGCGAGAGCGTCAGCAGACCGATGCTGGCAAACGGCGGCGGCACCAGCAGTGGGGTTCCGGCCGGCACATCGGATCCGACGTAAGTGCTGCCATCCAGGTAGTCCAGGATACGGATGAGCCGCTGGCGGAGATCGGCCAGATGATGGGTGTGCCAGTCGGTGACAAGGCCGGAAGATTCTTGCTGTACACCTCTCGTGTTGCGCGTGAGCCAGTAGTCGAGACCGCCCTGGATGCCTGCTTTTGCAAGTGCGGGATCATATGCTAGAAGATGGTGCAGGTGATCAAACAGGCTGTAGTGGTGCGGGTCGCCGGGCATGGGAATGGTGCTGATGCTGGCAACATAGACCCACACCGACGAAGGCTGCTGTGGGGGGATGGTTGTCGTCTCTTCGGTGATGAGAAAGCGAAAGTAGGCCACCAGCAGGTTGGTATGCTGCGGCGCGCGGTAGGAGAGAGAGGCCACCCCGGCTTTCCAGGTGAGCCGACCCAGCGGCATCCAGATCGCTTCGCTGCCCTGGCTTGTGGCCATCCAGGCATAGTAACAGGTTCCGGGAGCCGGAGCCGGGATGTGTGCGAGATGAATCGCGACCTCATCATTCATACCTTGCGCGCTATTGCCCTGAAAGCGCTCGCTGCTCTCGAAAGCGATGGTGCCTGGTAAAACGTTGGCCAGATTGGAATTGGGAGTGGGAATGAAGAACGAGGGTCGAGTACCAACTGTGAGGACGACCGCTACCAGGAGCAATGCTCCAAGAGCGACCGCCGCGATGCGCTGCCATACTGGCATATGCCAGGGCAGGAAGGCTCTATGCTGCGATTGGGAGAGAGGCATGGTTTTCGCGTTTTCACCTGTCTGAGTGGGTGCGAGAGCCGGAATGGGAACATGAGCATCGTCAGGCGGCTCGTTCTCTGGCACGATGTGCTCGGCTAGATCGTCCGGGAGAAGCCCCAGTTCGGCAGGGGACATCCCAAAGAGGTCACTGAGCTTCTGACGATGATACGGGCCAGGGGATGCGGCGCCACGTTCCCAGCGGCTGACGGTTTGCGCGGTTGTGCCAAGCCGGTCGGCCAGCTCTTGCTGTGTCCAGCCTCGCCGCAGCCGTGCCTGCGTAAGCGCGAGAGATGTCTGGCTACGGCTCGAGGTGGCGCCGCTATGAGACGCACCGGGCGGTGCGGATGATGGCTGCGCCTGCATATCCTCTCACCCCTTACACAGCGAGGGGCTGCGTTGTGGTTGATGCTTCTGCTTCAGTCCCCATTGTGAGCGCGTAAGGCACCTGCCCACGCCCTTTTGCCTGTACGGCCTTCGCACGCATCCAGGCTGCGAGGTCGTTCCACAGATCGAACCGCCCCTGCTCGAAATTGGCACAGTGGTGCGCGCCGGGTTGGATGAATAGCGTGATCGACGTGGCGGAGGCATAGGCTTCGGCCTCGGCTCGAGGATCGAGCGTCACATCCATTTTTTCGGCAAAGGCTAGATACACCGGGCGGCATATCTGTGCCGCTTGAGGTGCGACGACGCCTGGCTGTATGAGGTCACGCAAGAGTCTGCTGGGGATGAAGGTGGCATCATCCTCATCCACCTCGATCAGCGTGGATGGAACATGCAGCGAGTAGAACAAGGGACGCATGAAGCGCCGGTCGAAGGTGAGCCAGCCATCTTGCTCGTGCAGGAGAAACTGTTCTAGTTGGCTCAGGAAGAGTTGGGCTTCCACACCAAACGGGACAACGTCTTCTCGCGAAGCCCATCCAAGCAGTGCCACAGCATCGAAGCAATCATACTCTCCCTGGGTCTGGGTAACCAGCAGGCCACCCATACTATGTCCAAGGCCACATAACCAGAGGCGTTCAGGAGCGATTGGTTGCTGGCGGGGGAGAAGCTTCCCTGCTGTGAGTAGTTCGCGTAGCTGGGCCACAAGTTGCCGGTAGGTGGTGGCATACACCTGGCGAGTGAAGAGGGAGCCGGAGACATCGATGCGGCTCGCGCCGGTTCCCAGGTTGTCTATGACGACGAGACCGATGCCCTGCGAGGCGAGCCAGCGAGCCATGCTGTAGGCGAAGGATGCACAGCCCGGAACCTGCCGGTCGAAATAGGCGAGGCCCCGGTACGTGCCGCCTGGAATACATAGCACCCACATGGATGGCAAGAGCTCGGAGACGTTCTGCGGCGCAAAGACCCAGGCCGCGATCTGGTAAGAGCCAATGCCCTCAGGCTCTACAGCGAAGGTTATGAGCCCAGGAATGGGAGTAGACATTGATATTGCTCCTTTGCGATCCATATGATATGCACAACAAGATGAACTGTGAAAAGCCGGGCGAGGCCATCCTGGCAAAGCCAGCTCTACGCGGTTCCTCTCTTTGAGAAGAGTAGCAGAGCAAAGGCGTTCTGGGGGACAAAGAGCCACACCTGTCGTACCGTTGCCGGTAACGTCTTCTCTCCTGTTGCCAGTACCATCCTGCATCCCGTTATTGGCAACGTCTTCCATCCTGTTGCACTTTGGCCCTATGGCGGCTGATTTTCCGCTACACTGCAAGAGAGTGCTGCGTCATGGGGTATTCGGATCGGGGACAGGGGACAGAGCGGGCGTATCTCAGATGGTGACACGCCCGCTCTGTCTGATATGGCCTTTAGCAGATCCCGTCACTGTCCATTACAAACCGGACTCGCAGCCAAAGCTTTCGCTCCGCAAGACGTGTCATCGTCTCATCTCAGATTGGGAGCGAGCACGAGCCATGGCTTTCTCGGTGAAAGAACGGTGAGACGAGCCAGGACGCCACTACGAAGATGTTAGACGGCTCGCTGTACGCCGGTCAATCCTAGTCCTGGTGGATAACTCTGCCAGTGTTGCTGGAGTTGATTCTGCCAGGAAGGAAGAACGCGGCGTTGACCATTCAAGGTCATTCGGCTGAAGCGACCACCAGCATGTTGGAAACCCAGGCAGCCTTATCCCTCGCCTGTATACCCACTCCAATCAAGCAAGCAGGAAGGAGCTCTCAAGAGAGGATGAAGAACAAGAAAACGAGCGCGACAACCAGGCTTGCCTGGTCGCTGGCTATTTTACTGGCGCTGGCTGTCATCGCTACATCGGTGAGCTACATTGTGAGCATTCATCTGGCACACGCCCAGGTCGGCTCACATGGCCTGCGGCAGGTCGCGCTCATCACCGGGCCGGGTATCCCTCCACATGGCCTCTGGCACTTTGATATTAGCTACGACGATGACCAGAGCCAGGTGTATTACCTGGCCGATGTGAGTCTCGCCAGCGTGGATATGATCGATACGCGCACCAACAGGCTCATCGGGCAGATTGGTGGCTTTCGTGGCTTTCATGGCAGTATCGACACGCAAGGGCCAGGAGGCGTGCTGGTGGACGACCTCGGCCAACTGTGGGCCTCCGATGGGGAGAGCACGGTCAAGGTCATTGACCTGCTCTCCCGCACCATCATCGCTACGCTCGATACGGGTGGCACGAAGCGGGCCGATGAAATGGCGTATGATCCACAGAATCAACTCTTGCTCGTGACCAACGGCTCGGAGGCTGTGCCCTTCGTCACCTTCATCTCCGTTACCAGACGCGCCATTGTGGGTAAGCTGGTCTTCCCGGATGGGAGTGGCGGCCTGGAAGCCCCCGTTTTCGATGCCCAGACCCACCTGTTCTACCTCTCGGTGCCTGCCAACAAGCAGTTCCCAGGTGGAGCCGTAGCGGTGATCGACCCGCTCTCTGAGCAGCTCGTGCGGGAGTACCCGCTCCCAGCCTGCGATCCAAGCGGGATTGCGCTTGACCCTGCCACTCAGAACCTGCTCCTGGGCTGTTCAGAGCATCCCGTCATGATCAGTGCTCTCACGGGCCAGGTTCTCACCACGATCCTGCAGACGAGCGGGTGCGATGAGGTGTGGTACAACCGGGGCGACCAGCGCTTTTACCTGGCCGCTTTCACCAACCCCAGCGGCCCGGTGCTCTCGGTCGTCGATGGCACGACGGGAGCCTGGGTCGAGAATGTGCCGACGGCAAAGAAGTCCCATAGCGTGGCCGTCGACCCGCTCACCAATCACATCTTTGTCCCTGAAACCGGACGGGGCATTGTCGTTTTTGCCCAGGCGTGACCGCCAGTGAGTGCGCCTGGATGCTCTTGAACAACACGAAAGAAGGAAACAACTATGAAGGAACGTATCGGCTTCGTCGGGCTGGGTCAAATGGGCCAACCCATGGCCCTCAATCTCTTGAAAGCAGGGTTTGCGGTTCGTGTGTTCGATCTGTTGGAGGAGCGCACAGTTCCGCTTGTCGCGCAGGGCGCATCCCAGGCGCTGCGGCTGGAGGATGTCACTGAGCCAGGAGGTATCGTGCTCAGCATGGTGCCCGACGACCGGGCGCTCCTCGAAGTGGCTCTGGGTGAGGATGGCATTTTGAGCCGGATTGGGCAGGGAGGCATCCACCTCTCACTGAGCACAGTCTCACCAGAGGTATCAGCGCGTCTAGCGACATGGTACGAGCAGCAGGGAAGCTACTACCTGGCGGCAACGGTGTTGGGACGGCCGGAGGTAGCCGAAGCTGCCCAGCTCTCGATCTTCCTCTCCGGACATCCCGAGGCCAAAGCCCGTGTGCTTCCACTGCTCAAGGTTCTTGGCAGGAACATCTACGACCTGGGAGAACGGGTGGAGGCAGCCAATGTCGTCAAACTCGGTTACAACTTTCTTATTGCCGCCGCTATCGAAGCGATGGGCGAAGCCGCAGCCCTGGTGGAACACTGGGGTGCGGACCGGGCTGCGTTTCTGCGCATGCTGGTGGAATCTCCTCTCTTCAAGGGCGCGGTCTACGAGGGCTACGGCCACATGATCGGGACCCAGGACTACAGCGATGCGCGCTTTCCGGTGCCGATGGGGCTCAAGGATGTGGAACTGGTGCTGCAGGCGGCAGAGCGTGTCGAGGTTCCCTTGCCCTATGCCGAGATTGCCCACGAGCATCTCCTGGCAGCCGAGGCCGCTGGGCGCACGCAGGAAGACTGGTCGGTGCTGGCGGACTTTGCAGTGCAGGTAGAGACCGGAGAAGCGGTTTCGGCACCGGGAGGCCAACCAGAGCAAGCGAGTTGATAGGGGTTCATAGTGGCGAGCGAGAGATGAAAAGAGAAGAGGGAACGATGAGTATGGCGCTAGCAGGCACGAACAGGGAAAGCAGGTCTGAGGAACTCCTGAGCGCCATCCTGCGCTTGTGTACGCTGGCATTGGCAGCAGTAGCCATCTCGGCGAATTTCACCGACTACGGCCCGCTTATCCCGCTGCTCCAGCGCGAGCTGCACATTTCGGGCGCTGTGACCGGTCTTCTCTCCACCCTGCTCTATTCCGGGATCGGCCTCTCCTATCTGCCGGGAGGCTGGCTCGCGGACCGCTATGGCTCGCGCCGCGTGCTTTTCGGAGCGCTGCTCCTGGCCGGGGCGGCTGGGTGCCTCTTACCGGTGATCTCCGATATTGTCTGGATCGTGTTATGCCGGTTCGTGATCGGGTTGGGAGCCGGGGCGGCCATCGTCGCCGGTTCGCAGGCGGCGCGTCGAGGAACCTACGCGGCCTTCGGCCAGGGTCTCTTTGGGGGAGCAATGCAGTTGGGAGCCGGGCTTGGGCTGTTTGCGACTCCCACACTGCTGGATCGCTTCGGCTGGCAGGCAGCCTTTACCGCCTGGGGCATACTTGGACTGGTAACAAGCGTCCTCTGTTTGCTTGCCTTAAGTAGTGATGCGCCAAAACCTGCTGGCGGGGCGGCATCCAGGCATGTGGTCGAGGCATTTCGTTCTCCATCCCTCTGGACCATCGGGCTGGTTCACCTGGGGACGCTGGGACTTGGGCAGGCTATTGCCCCCTGGCTGGTGGTCTATTTCGCCCTCTCCTACGGGCTGCCGCTTCCCATAGCAGCCATGCTGGGAGCCGTGGGTCTCCTGGCAGGTATGCTCTTTCGTCCCCTGGGTGGCATGCTGCTCTCGCGCAGGGTCTTCACGCACAGCGCACTGATGCGTGCGGGAACCTCCCTGGCCTGCCTCGGTGTGGTCCTGCTCGCGCTGCCACTCTACGCGCCGCTTGTGACCGGCTGGGGACTGGCCCTCTTCGCCTGCGGGACGACACTCCCCTATGCCGCCGTCTTCGACGAGGCCGGTCATATCGGCGCGGAAAGCAACCTGGGATCTG
>CADDZH010000036.1 GCA_902812455.1 Chloroflexota bacterium
GTTTTATCACCACTGGCCGAGGCGATACGCGAGCCATCGGGCGACCAGGCCAGCGCAGACACAAACCCCAACTGATTGCCAACATGTCCACGGTAGGTGTAGAGCAGGCTGCCGGTGGTAGCACTCCATACCTGCACCGTCGTATCGAGGCCGCCAGAGACGATGTACTTGCCTTCAGGCGACCAGTCCAGCGCCAGTACCGCCGCAGTATGCCCACGATAGGTGTAGACATGGCTACCGTCCTTCACATTCCAGATCTGTACTGTCCCGTCGTCGCTGGCTGAAGCAATACGGGTGCCATCGGGCGACCAGCCTACCGACCTTACAGCACCTGTATGCCTGAGATAGGTGTAGAAATTTTCGCCATCAACCGCATACCAGGCCTGCGCAGTTTTATCGTCACCCCCTGAGGCTACCCGTAGACCATCGAACGACCAGGCCACAGTATAGACTGGCAAAGCATGCCCACGATAGGTGAGGATATCGTTGCGGCCTAGCGGATCCCATACCTGCACCGTCTTATCGGCGCTGCCCGAAGCGATGCGCCTGCCGCTGGGTGACCAGGCCACCGCCGTCGCCGCTGCAGTATGCCCACGGTAGACATAGGTCCGGACTCCATTGCTGGCCTTCCATACCTGCACGGTTTTATCAGCGCTGGCCGAAGCGATACGTGAGCTATCCGGTGACCAGGCTACTGCTGTTACCGCTGCGCTATGGTCGGTGTAAGAAAGGAGGAAATCTCCATTGCTGGCCTTCCATACCTGTACAGTTATATCAGCGCTGGCCGAGGCGATGCGTGAGCTATCCGGTGACCAGGCTACTGCTGTTACCGCTGCGCTATGGTCGGTGTACGTGAAAATGAAGTTTCCGTTGCTTGCTCTCCACACCTGCACGGTCTTATCATCACTCCCTGAGGCGATACGTGAGCTATCGGGCGACCAGTCCACTGCTGTCACTGCCGCGCTATGGTTGGTATACGTGAGAATAAAGTCTCCATTGGCTGCCTTCCATATCTGCACGGTTTTATCAGCGCTGCCCGAAGCGATGCGCGTACCGTCAGGCGACCAGTCCACTGCTGTCACGGCTGCGCTATGGTTGGTATACGTGAAAAGGAAATCCCCATTGCTCGCTTTCCATACCTGCACGGTTTTATCAGCGCTGCCCGAAGCGATGCGCGTGCTATCGGGCGACCAGGCCACCGCCGTCACCGCTGCGCTGTGGTTGGTATAGCCAAAAAGGTATTCTCCGGTGGCAGCATCCCATACGCGCACGGTTTTATCAGCGCCGGCTGAGGCGATGCGCGTGCCATCGGGCGACCAGGCTACTGCGGTCACGCCTTGCAAATGACGACGGCAGGTATAGGGAAGGATGTCTTCAGGGCGAGGAGGCGCTGCCTGGGATGTGGGAGAAGGAACGAGAGCAGGGGTTGATGATTCCAGAGCGCATGAAGTGAGGAACGACGTGAGGCCTCCTCCCGCCAGGGCAACCCCCGCCATGTTACGTAAGACGGCACGGCGTGACAATCTCTTATTCACAAATATAGCCTGGTGAGAATCATCAGGAGGGTCGTTTATCATAATCCTCGTCTTTTTACATTAAAGATAAGCTTAATTGAGGTCGCAATCATTCCAAATTTTACCTAAAGGTAACTCAAGACGGTATAGATGCGGTGAACAACCGGGTAGAGAAGCGGATAATCTTTGCACTTCAGGTGCTTATTCGGGTTCTAGAGCGCAAAGTACTGCACCTGCCAGCATAAACTATGCGAAAGAGCTACCAGATCTACATCCCTTTCTTCACCGTCTCGCAACAGGCATTGGGTATGCTGGCTTAGATGGTACGATAGAAGCAGCAGAAAGTGTTTTAGGAGACTGACATGATCACGAAAGCCCAGCATATCCCATTGCGGGTAACCAGCAAGATTCGGCAATTATTTGAGAATGCTTTCAGCATGTTTGCTCTCGATTGGCAAACGAGCAAGTCCTATGCTTTCGCCTGCCTGCTCGTCCTTATAACGGGCCTGATGGTCATAGCGTATTACCTTAACCATCCTCAACCTGAGATCTACCCGGACTCTGTTGAGTATCTCAATGAGGCACAACGCATTGCGGCATATGGGCAGATTGTCAATGCCCATCGCGTCCCCGGCTTTCCTCTCTTGATCACTCTCGTTTTTGCCCTGGCAGGCTGGGGCGATGTTATGGCGGTAAGTATTGCCAATGCCTTGTTGTTCATCCTGGCTACGCTGGAAATCTATATTATCGCGTTGCTCTTGTTGCGACAGGCATGGCAGGCCTTCCTTATTGGGCTGCTTGTGGGCGCGAACCTGGTTCTGCTGTCATTCGTCAAACCTATTCTCTCCGAAGCTCTTGCGCTCTGGCTGCTGGTTTCGCTGGCATTGGTAGCCATGCTTTTCGTCTATACCTTGCGCATACGCTATCTGTGGATGGTAACAGCTTTCACATTGACATTATTTTTGACTCGCGCAGAGTGGATCTATGTGCCAATACCGCTGTTTGCCTACCTCGTTTTTGTGGCAGCCCGGCAAGGGAAGGTCAGGCTCCCTCTCGTGTCGCATGCTCTTCTGTCCGTAGTGGTGCTCTACGCTATTTTGGGGGGCTACATTGTTATCAACGCGACGCAGTACCATTTTGTGGGAGTAGAGGATATACAAAACGCCAGTGTCCTGGGCAAAGTCATCCAGTACGATATGCAGAATGAAGCTCCTCCCCAGTATGCGGCGGTGGCTCGGGTCACGAACGCCTTCCAATCGCATGGAGATATCAATCCCTACGACTTGCTGCGACAGCAGCCCTGGCTCGCAAGCGATCACTACGCGCTTGCTGGTGCATATGCAGAGTCAATTATCATCCATCATCCTGCTGAATTTCTCGCAAAATCTGGGCCTCTTCTAGTATCGACTCTGGGGGATTTCTATTATGAATCTCAGGTAAATCCTCAAGGGCTTTTTGGTGAACCACTCGTGGTGATTCAGCTTGGCTTTCACATGCTATACAAATTGAACATTTTATTCCTCCCATGTGCAGCAGTCTGGATCTTCTTGCTGTTCTGGCGACGTACAGCCCGTCTCCCTGCAGTGCAGGCCATGGGCGCTCTTGTGCTTCTCGTGCTCTACGGTCTCGTTCTTACAACGTTAGGTGGCTATGGCAGTTACATACGCCTGCATGCTCCTTTTAATCCCCTGCTGATAGTCATTACCTGGGGCACTCTACTGAATGGTTTCCTCTTATTGATAGCGCCTCGCGGATCACAGGGAATCGCGCACGAGGTAACACTCTCTGCAAAGCAGTTTGCAGAGCGGTCTTGAAGGGCGGAGTAATAGAGTGAGCGATACGTTGCATAAGGTTCGAGATGCAGGCGGCTGGCTGCCAGTGGAGAGTGAGGAAGCAGCGCATAGAGATTTACAATCCTCAAACGGACCAGCAACCTATGACGTGCTGGTGCTTGATGGTATGTTACGCCAATCATTAGCTACTGTCCGCTCACTTGGCAGCCGAGGACTGCGTGTTGCAGTTTTAGGAAGCTCGGAGAGGCTGCCAGCTTTCTCATCACGCTGGTGCCAGCAAGCGTTTGTCTGCCCGGTTAGTGAGGGTGATGAAGGCTATATTTCCTACCTTGAGGAACTGCTTGAGTGTATCAAGGCACGTGTACTGATCACATCGTCAAATGCCACAGTGCCATTGATTCATCGATACCGCGAGCAACTTGAACGGCGGGTACGCATTGCCTTACCTGAACAACCTGCTCTGACAATAGCCATCAATAAAGAACGAACGCTGGAGGTTGCCCGCCAGTTGGGGATACCTGCTCCCCATGGTGTCAGTGTGAGGACAGTGAGCGAAGTTGAGGCAGCGCTGCGAGAGATCGGGCTTCCCGCTGTGATCAAACCTGCGGAATCCTGGACGTGGAGCAAGCAAAAGGGCGTGCCGCTGCTGTCTAAAGTCGTGACGACTCTTGAGGAGGCGCAGCATTACGCGGAAGAAATGGAGGGGCTGGAGGCGGTCATGCTCTTCCAGCAGTTTATTCCTGGTGTACGTGAATCTGTAAGCTTCATCTATGCAGATGGCCAGATCTATGCGTGTTATGCGCAACGGCACTCGCATATCGTAGGTGGGCAATCCTCTTTGCGAAAGAGCATTGCCGTCCCAAGCGATATTGGAGATTATGCAGAACGCCTCGTGCGTGAAATTGACCTGGAGGGCTGCTCTGAAGTAGAATTCCGCCGTGATAATGCCGGGAATCCTTACTTGATGGAGGTCAATCCACGCCTGTGGGCATCAACTGAGCTTGCTGTCCGTTCAGGGGTTGATTTCCCCTATCTCCTTTATCAATGGGCCAGTGGCGAGAAGATCGACATGGTGAAGAGCTATCCTGTGGGTGGTCAACTACGCTATCTGAGAGGTGATATCTCCTATGTGATGAAAGCGCTGGCATCGCCATGGCAACGGGACAAACCTGAGGCAATTTCTCCTTTCAAAGTGGTGCTTGAATTCTGCCTCTCGTTCTTCGTCCCTATGAGATATGATTATGTTGATTGGAAAGACCTCCGCCCGGCCTGGACAGCAATAACCGGCTTTTTCCGTGAGGCGCTACAAAAGATAGCAAAGCGCCCACGCAGGAAGGGTTTATAACGTGGAGCCGATCAACGTTCTTGACTACGAGGCGCTTGCCCAGGCGCGTATGGAAGCAGGTGCCTGGAACTACTTTGCAAGTGGAAGTGATGACGAGGTGACACTGCGCGCTAATCGCATAGCCTTCGAGCGTATCCGGCTGCGACCGCGTGTGCTTGTCGATGTGAGCGCCTGTGCAATGCATACCACTGTGCTCGGCACCCCTATAAGCATGCCTGTTATGATCGCACCAACCGCATTTCATAGCCTTGCTCATCCTGAGGGCGAGTGCGCAACTGCACAGGCCGCCGGCAGGTCAGGCACCCTGATGGTGGTGAGTAGCTCTTCGACTCGCAGCCTTGAGGATATCGCAAGAGAGGGGAATGGACCGCTCTGGTTCCAACTCTATGTCCATGACCGTAAAAGCGCGGAAGATCTCGTCCATCGTGCTACAGCGGCTGGTTATCGCGCACTCGTCCTGACCGTGGATTCCCCGCGCTGGGGACACAAAGAGCGAGCCATTCGCAGCGGTTTTCGTGTACCGCAAAAGGCAAACTTCAGCGAAACAGAAACTGCGCTGGATGTCATTCCTCTTACCTGGGAATCATTGGCCTGGTTGCGGTCGCTGACCACTCTTCCACTCGTTCTCAAAGGCATTCTTACAGCGGAGGACGCGGAACTGGCTGTTAAGCATGAGGTAGATGGCATCATCGTCTCCAACCACGGTGGTCGCCAACTTGATAGTGTTCCGGCAAGCATTGAGGCACTACCCGAAGTTGTCGAAGCCGTCAATGGAAGCTGCGAGGTCTATCTGGACGGGGGAATACGCCGTGGCACGGATATATTGAAGGCATTGGCTCTAGGAGCCAGGGCAGTTCTGGTTGGCCGCCCCATTCTCTGGGGTCTGGCTGTGAGCGGCGCTGAAGGGGCATACAATGTGTTAGAATTACTGCGCGCAGAACTTGAACGTGCGATGCAGCTCGCGGGTCGTCCCACATTAGATAGCATTGATCGTTCTGCGGTAAAAATGAGCCGTGCATAATTTCATTGTGCCCTTACGTGTTCCTGGAAAGGGGTCTTCATGGTCGATACTTCTCGGGTGGTACTCATTACGGCACCTATTGAGCCGCACTGGATCGAGCGTTTGCAGGGCATCTCAGCCGATCTCCAGATTAAACAATGGTCAACTCGTTCTGATGGGACGGTACCAGATGATGTGTGGCAAGATGTGGAGATTCTTTATAGCTCTTTCGCCACCCGCTTGCCATCTCCGGCGCAAGCTCCCCGGCTACGCTGGGTACAGCTCTATTCGGCGGGGCCAGATGCAATTCTCGATGCTCCTCTTTTCAAGACCCCGGTTATCTTTACTACCACGAGCGGTGTTCACGCAATCAACATAGCTGAGTACGTTTTCACAGTTGTGCTCGCCTGGTTCCATCGACTGCCTCGCATACTCGAGTGGCAGCAGCGCGGGCAATGGCCATCAAACTCAGAGCGTTCGTCTTTGTTTGTGCCGGAGGAGCTACAGGGAAAAACAATCGGTATTGTGGGGTATGGTAGTATTGGGCGCCAGGCCGCGCGCTTAGCCAGCGCATTTGGCATGCGCATACTGGCTATGCAACGGGGTACCGATCATCGCGATCACGGTTTCCAGTTTCCTGACACTGGCGACCCGCAGGGGATTCTGCCAGATCGCTATTTCACGCCTGAGCAGTTGTATGACATGCTCGGCGAGAGCGACGTTGTGCTCATTGCCGTGCCGCTGACAGCACAGACCAGGGGAATGTTCGACACTAGAGCTTTCGAGGCGATGAAGCCCAGCGCTTTCTTAGTGAATATTGCTCGTGGTGATATCTGTGATGAAGCGGCCTTGATTTGTGCTCTAGAGGAGAGGCAAATTGCCGGAGCTGCTCTCGATGTATTTCACCAGGAACCTTTACCCTCGGATAGTCCTCTCTGGCACCTGCCAAACGTCTTCGCCAGCCCTCATATTTCGGGTACCACCCCGCACTACAACGCACGAGCCGCTACGATCTTCGAGGAAAATCTACGCTGCTACTTAGCAGGCCAATCCCTTTTCAATGTTGTGGACAAGACGCAGGGATATTGAACGAAGCATAGTACCCCACCAGCACAAATTATGTGGCAGAGCCACCAGATTTACATCTTTTTCTTAACCAGTTCTCAATAGGCATTCACTATGCTAAGTATGCGGTCTGTGGGAGGAATCAACAGTATTCGGCTTTCTCACTTGAGAAGCGTTGAGCAATCGTCCCCGGTTCCATAGAAGTAATATAGCCAGAAAACGCGAGGGGGTATGTATGAGAGACACAGGCAGGCAACTTAGCACACAGGAATACCTGCGATTGATTGGTGTTCCGGAACTTCCGCCATTAACAAGCCCTTTCGACCCCGGCTACGACCCGATCACACTCGAAGGGCATCTTGAGCAAAGCGCCCATCTTATGGCTTCACTGAAGATCTCGATGGCATGCTGGCAAATCGCCAATGAAGCTGCCACCCGGCGTAAGATCGCGGCAGCTCGCGCCCATAATGTGCCAACCGTTACAGGTGGGGGACCCTTCGAGGTAGCTGTAGCCCAGGGACAACTTGAAGCCTATCTTGATCTGTGCGCAGGACTGGGTATTACACGCATCGAATGTGGAGAAGGCTTTACTGAGTTGTCACTCAAACCGCAAACGATAGTCAGAATGGCTCACGAACGCGGCCTGGCAGTTCAGTACGAGATGGGCAAGAAGCACGAAGGCCCCTTTACCAGGGAATCGCTCGAAGAGGCAATCAACCGCGGGCGAGCATGGCTGGATGCTGGAGCAGTGCAGCTTGTCGTAGAAGCCCGGGAAAGCGCTCTCGGCGTGGGGACATTCGGCAACGATGGTTCACTCAATACCGCCTTTGCGGATCGCTTTGCTGAGGAATTCGGGCTTGAGGTTGCGATGTTCGAAGCGCCCAACAAGCCAAGCCAGTTCGCCATGCTCGATCATTTCGGCCCCAGGGTTCACCTCTGTAATGTGCGCTTAGAGGAGCTACTACGCGTGGAGATCTACCGGCGTGGTCTTCACTCAGATGCATTTGAGAAGCCCAACTTGCGGCCTGCTCGCCCAGGCCACGAATTAGCGTAGAAAGGAGCTTAGCATGCGGAAGACAGTAGTGATCGACTGTTTCCCTGAGAGCGTGGGGCTTTATCGAGACGGTTACGCCATCGTGGCGGTTGATGTGATCAGGGCAACGACAACGGCCGTGACATGCGTTGCGCTTGGCCGCAAGTGCTTTCCTGTTCCATCTCTTGAAGCAGCGGTTCCGCTCGCCGCGAAACTACCCAATCCACTGCTGGTTGGAGAGCTTGGTGGCAGCATGCCATATGGCTTTGATCTGAATAGCAGCCCTGCTGATCTGGAGGCGAGAACTGATATTCATCGCCCAATGCTCTTCCTTTCCACCTCAGGAACGAGGTTGATCTGCGGGGGCCAGGAGTCGCAAGCAATGTACATCGCATGCTTGCGCAACTACACTGCCCAGGCTAACTACCTGATAGCCCATCATCCAAAGGTTGCTGTGATAGGCGCAGGATCGCGTGGTCAATTCCGCGAAGAGGATCAACTATGCTGCGCGTGGATTGCGGAAAAGTTGCTTAAAGCAGGCTACGAGGCGGAAGATCAAAGAACACTCGAGATTGTGGAACGATGGAGCGGTGCACCTGTTGAAGTAATCACAAAAGGGGCAAGCGCTGACTATCTACGAAACAGTGGCCAGATAAGGGATCTTGAGTACATCTTGGCGCATATCGACGACCTGGACGAAGTCTACCGGTTTGAGCGGGGTCAGGTAATAAAGCATGTCGAGGAGTTGGTATTGCGGTAGGCATGCTGGCATAAGCCTCACCGTTTTCTAATTATTACGCTTCTCTAGCGTTAGAGGCAGGCTTTTCGGCGCTCGTTGCTTGTTCGTCCGGCGAAGATGCCGCTGGCTTCCTGGCAAGCACAAGGTAAGACATGCCGGTAGAGCGCAAGATGGGCACATTGCGATCGGCAAGGCGTTGAAGGCGACGATGGAGCGCAACACCGGAGGATTCTGGCAGGACTTTCCAGCGCAAGAATGAGAAAGTGCCGAAGCCCAGCGTGATGCTCCTGGTCTTGACAAGCCCGGCACCCGCCAGAGCCTTATCGATAAAACGGAGAGCGCGTACTGCTCCCATCATCGGTTTCGGCGATGGGCGCAGGAGCCTGAGCCGCTCGAGTATTGCTTTCACACCCCGCCTGAGTGGTGCGAGAAACGGATTGCTCCACGGATCGAGCAGCAAGTGGAGCGCCGCCCGGTTGCCGTCCGTGAGGAAGACATATCCTCCTGGCCTGCTGACGCGAGCCATTTCGCGGATCGCCAACTCCGGTTTAGCAAGCCAGGATATCACGCCAAGCGCGACCACCAGGTCAAAGGAATCATCCTCGAAGGCCAGCGCATACACATCGCCTACATCTACGGAGAGCAATTTGTCAACCCCAGCCTCAGTCGCATGCTGGCGCGTCAATTCGACCATTGATTCGGCTGAGTCGATGGCCTGCACACGCAAGCCCCGCCGGGCAAGCGCAACTGATAGGAAACCTGCGCCGCAGCCAACCTCCAGCACGCGAGAGCCGGGAGCAAGCGCGAGATCGTCAACCCAGGCAAGTGCCCTGGCCTGCCGCTCCCGGTAAATCTCGGCGTACACGGTATTTCTAGAGTAGATATCATTCCAGTACGACGACTGTGTCTGGAAGTAGGCCTTCACCTCTTCTTGCTTGTGATGATATGAGGTAGTAGATCCGCCCATCCTTAAGACGCTCCCAAATTAGATGAGTTTCTTTCCTGGCATACCGTCTTAATAATATAGCACATCGGTGAAGACGAAATGCATGCAGGCGTTGCGGATTGGTAGCAAGTGAGGACAGAGCTAGAAAATTATACACTTGTATCGCAGCGAAGGATCCGGCCCCTTACCTGTCATCCTGAGCGAAGCGAAGGATCTTCATTATATGTTATGATGCAGTAAAGCATTGGTATTCTATAGACCAAGGACAGGAAGGGAAGGTATGGCAGCATCGCAATTCCGGGGAGAAGTACGAGCACCGGAGTTTCCTCAAGGGCTGGATTGGATTAATAGCGATCATCCTATCAGCATGAAAGAGCTACGCGGGCACGTTGTAATCCTGCACTTCTGGACATTTTGCTGAATTAATTGCATGCATGCGCTTGCGCAGTTGCGGGAGCTTGAGAAGGCCTTCCCAGGCGAGTTACAGGTGGTGAGCGTTCATTCGGCGAAGTTTTCTGCTGAGAAGTTTACAGAGAGCGTGCGTGAGGCAGTGCTGCGCTATGGGATTGATCACCCGGTGGTCAATGATAGAAATATGAACCTGTGGAGGCAGTATGGGGTTCGAGCATGGCCAACGCTGATGTTTATTGACCCGGAGGGGCGAGTCATTGCCAGGCACGAGGGCGAAATTCAGCCTGAAGCTGCAAAAGATCTGCTGCGCCAGATGATTGCTGAATTCGATAGCGAAGGGCTGTTGACTCACCAGCCGCTGCGCTTTGCACGCGAGACGGCGACGGAATCGCTGCTGGCATTTCCGGGCAAAGTGGCGGTGGACGCAGAGGCAGATCGCCTCGTGGTGAGCGATTCCTCGCATCATCGTATTATGGATATGGATCTCACGGGGAAGGTGCGGCAGATCATCGGGAGCGGCGAAGAGGGTCTTGCAGATGGCTCATACGAACAGGCCCAATTCAATCGCCTGCAAGGCGTGACGCTCGTTGGCGACGTGCTGTACGTAGCGGATACGGAAAATCATGCCATCCGGCGCGTCAATCTGAATACGCGAGAGGTTGAGACGATTGCAGGCACAGGCAAGGAATACGGGATGGTGCGCACACCGCTAGAGGGGCCAGCGCGTAGCGTAGCGCTGAACTCGCCGTGGGATATTGCATGCAACGGCAATGATCTCTACATCGCGATGGCCGGTTCGCATCGCATCTTTGTCTTGCACCTTGATAGCGAGATGATCGAGCCGTTCGCAGGGGCAGGACCAGAAGCGCTATGGGATGGCAGTTATGAAGAGGCGCTATTCGCACAGCCTAATGGGCTGACGCTCAATGATAACCGCATTCTCTATGTGGCAGATAGCGAGTCGAGCGCGGTGCGGGCTATTGCTCTTATGGGGTCGAAGAAGGTAAGAACGCTAGTGGGCGCGGGGCTTTTCGATTTTGGTGATGTCGATGGTGTAGGCGATGAGGTACGTTTGCAGCACGTGCAAGCGATCTGCTTCGTGGATGGTCTTGTCTACCTTGCAGACACGTACAATAACCGCATCAAGATACTCGATCCGCAGCCGCGCGAGGTGCATTCCTTCGCCGGAACAGGGATAGCAGGACTCAAGGACGGCCCGGCGGAAGAGGCGCAGTTTAACGAGCCGGGCGGCCTGGGTGCCGCCAATGGCAAACTCTACGTGGCGGATACCAATAATCACGCTATCCGCGTGATCGAGCTTTCGGAGGGAATGGTGGAGACGCTCGATGTGCGTATATAGGTGCTGCATCGAATTTTTCCTCCTCAGCTTGTCCTGCTATTTTATCATGGTTTTTTCTCATCCTCAATGAATTGGAGGTCGTTCATGCATTCACAAAAAAGCTTCATAGGTGTCACAATACAACTGAAGGTCGCCGATATCAAGGCAGGGGTGGCCTTCTATTCGCGATTGATCGGGAGAAAGCCAGATTTTGAAGCCCACGAGGACTTCAAAGAATGGGAACTTATCCCAGGATGCTGGCTGCAGTTAGTAGAAGGCTTTCCACAGCCTGCAGGAAGATTACGTATGGGGGTGGACAACATTGATCGTGCTCGCGAGGAAGCGCAGCAAGAGCTAGGAATGACCTGCTCCGAGGTTGAACACATTGCGGGCCTGGCGGCCTGGTGTAACTTTGAGGATCCGTGGGGCAACCACCTCGGATTTTTCCAGGATCTGGCGGTGAATGAGATCCCAAAGGCACCTGGAGGCAGTGTGCATGACCAACATACGTGATATCATTAAGTATTGTTTGCTAAGAAAGCAGTGAATGGAGGGTGACAAAGAGTGTCAGTTGATTATTCCCCCACATTGAAAGTCCGGGATGTGATGACGACGAATGTCATTACGGTTAAAGAAAACCAGACCCGGGAGCAGGCTGCGCGCTTGCTGTCTAAGCACCGCATTAGCGGTTTGCCTGTTGTCAACGATGACGGTGTCCTTGTAGGAGTAGTGACCGAGTATGACGTGATCGGGAAAACGGGGAAACGAGTGCGCGATATTATGACCCATGAGATTATCAGCGTCACCCCCGATACTGACGTGGAAACGGCAAGCCATATCCTTGTTCATGAACGCATCAGGCGCTTACCGGTGCTTGAGCAGGGAAAGCTGGTGGGTATTGTCAGCCGCTCCGATCTCGTCAGGATGGTTGCTATGCAGTGGATCTGCCCGGTGTGCGGAGAGGTAACGTATAGCGAGACACAACCGGAATACTGCCCACGCTGTCATGCGGCAGAAGTACCTGCCTCGACCGAGCCTGCGCCACCGGGATCGTGAGAAAAAAGGTTAGAAGAGAATCAGGAGTACAAGTATGAGTACGCAGCAACAGATGCAGCCTGGTACGCAGGGATCTCCCACCAAAAAGGCGTCGCTCGAAGGTGAAAACAAGGATACCCTGCTTCATTACTATTACGAGATGTTGCTGATCCGACATTTTGAGGAAAAATCCGCCGAGATGTACGCCAGGGCGCGCATTGGCGGCTATTTGCACCTCAATCTGGGTGAAGAGGCCACCGTGGTTGGTTTCTGCGCCGGGCTTGAACCTGACGATTATGTGTATACGAACTATCGCGAGCATGGTTACGCCATCGCGCGAGGCATTCCTGCTAAGGAAGTGATGGCAGAACTGTTCGGCAAGGAGACGGGCGTTTCGAAGGGACGCGGCGGCTCCATGCACCTGTTTGACCTCAAGCGCCATTTTATGGGAGGATACGCGATTGTGGGCGGCCAGCTTCCCCTGGCGACAGGCGCGGCCTTCGCCATTGCCTATCGCGGCTCCCATGAGATCGTCGCCTGCCAGATGGGTGATGGCACAACTAACGGAGGGCCATTTCACGAATCGCTCAACCTGGCCAAGATTTATCACCTGCCCATTATCTACTTTATCGTGAACAACCAGTATGGCATGGGGCTGCGTGTGGAGCAAGGCTCGGCAGTAGCGGAACTGTATCGCAAGGCTTGCGCCTACGACATGCGTAGCGAGCGCGTCGATGGCAACGATGTGCTGGCGGTGCGCGATGCTGTGCGCAGGGCAGCAGAGATCGCACGCAACGAGCACGAGCCGAGCCTGATCGAAGCAGTGAGCTTCCGTTTTCGCGGGCACTCGGTGGTCGACCCTGATCGCTACAGGTCGAAAGAGGAAGTGGAGGAGGGGCGCAAGCACGATCCCATTCCCGCGTTCGCCGCGCGCCTTAAAGAGGCTGGCCTGCTCAGCGACGAGGAAGCTCAGAAGATCGAGGAGCAGGCTGAACGAGATGTTGACGAGGCGGTCAAGTTCGCGGATGAAAGCCCTGATCCGCCGGTCGAGGGACTCTTCGACTACATTTACGCGCCTGAAAGCACGACAGAGGAGGGGAAGTAATCATGGCTGAGATAACGTTCAGGCAGGCGCTTCACGATGCGTTGCGAGAAGAGATGTTGCGTGATGAAAATGTCTTCTTACTGGGTGAAGAGATCGGGAAATTCGAGGGTTCATATAAAATTACTGCCGGCCTGTTGCAAGAGTTCGGGCCGAAGCGGGTTGTAGATACGCCGATCTGCGAGAATGGTTTTGTGGGCATGGCAACGGGGGCTGCTATGCTCGGCCTGCGGCCCATTGTGGAAATCATGACGATCAATTTTATCGTGCTGGCGATGGATCAGATCGTGAATCACGCCGCCAAAATCTACTACATGTTCGGCGGCCAGTGCCCCATTCCCCTGGTAATTCGCACGCCGGGCGGAGGAGGCCAGCAGCTTTCGGCTACGCACTCACAGAACCTGGAGGTCTGGTCTGCGCACGTGCCCGGATTGAAAGTCGTTGCGCCATCCTCACCTGCCGATGCCAAAGGGCTGCTGCGTACCTCAGTGCGTGACAACAACCCGGTCATTTTCCTGGAAAATCTGGCTCTGTATAATGTTAAAGGTGAGGAGCCACCTGCTGACTACGTGGTGCCGATCGGCCAGGCAAAGGTGACCAAAGAGGGCACGGATATGACCGTGATCAGCTATTCACGTATGGCAGCAGTGGCGCTGGATGTGGCACGCCGGTTGGAAGAAGAGAATAAAGTGAACGTGGAGGTTGTTGACCTGCGCTCGCTGCGACCGCTTGACCACGAAACCATCATTAAGTCGGTTCAGAAAACCAACCGGGCGATCATCTTTGAGGAGGACTGGCGCTCGTATGGTGTCGGAGCAGAAGTTGCGGCCATCCTGCAGGAAGAGGCGTTCGACTTCCTGGATGCACCCATCAAGCGTGTGGCGAGCCTCGAAGTGCCGCTCCCCTACTCTAAACCACTGGAGCGAGCGGCCCTGACCGGGGCCAAGCAGTTGATGGATGCGATTACCGAACTGACGCCGCGACGGAGGAGGTAAACGATGGCAGAAGTAACCATGCCGAGGCTCAGCGATACCATGCAGGAGGGGACGATTACGCACTGGCTCAAGAAGCCGGGCGAGCAGGTTAAAAAGGGCGATATCCTGGCCGAGATCGAGACCGATAAGGCCAACATGGACCTTGAGGCTTACGATGCCGGGGTGCTCGAGAAAATCCTGGTGCAGGAGGGCGAGACGGTACCCATTGGGCAGCCCATAGCGGTTATTGGCAGTGGCGCCGGTGCCCAGCCCCAGGAGCAACAGCAGCAAGAAACCCAACAGGAGGCAGCCGTTAGTACCCCAGCGACGAAGCCTCAAAGCAGGAGCATGCCTGAGGCACAGCCACCTCCGCCTGCCGGAGAAGCGCCAGCACCCACGACGCCACCTACCAGACCATCGGCGACAGTACCGGAAAGCAGGGAAATGCCGGCACCTGCTACTCGCGCCGAGCAGCCGGGTGATGGGCGGCACATGATCAAGGCCTCACCCCTGGCGCGGCGCATGGCAGAAGAGCACCAAATCGACCTGCATAACATCCAGGGTACGGGTCCAGGAGGGCGTATCGTCCGCGACGATATCGAGGACTATCTAGAGCAGCACGCGGCAGCGCCGGCACCTGCGGCAGCCGCACCCGGCCCTGCACCAGAAGCGCAAAAGGCTGCGCCAGAGGCCCCTGCGAAAGCAGCAGCACCGGCGCCGCAACTCGCTGCTCCTCCAGCAGAGGCGGAAGCTGTGCCACTTTCGCGAGTGCAGGCCCTGATTGCCCGGCGTCTGACCGAGGCGAAGCAGACGATCCCGCACTTCTATGTCAGTAGTGAGGTGGATATGACGGATGCACTGGCGATGCGGCAGATGCTCAATGCAAACGCGGGCGAAGATGGCGTGAAGGTGACGGTCAACGATTTGATCGTGAAGGCGTGTGCCCTGGCGCTGGAGAAGTTCCCGGAGGTCAACAGCAGCATCCAGGGCGACCAGTTCTTGCGGTACAAGCATATCAATATTGGCATTGCCGTAGATGTTCCGGGCGCGTTAGTGGTACCCGTGATCCGCGATGCAAACATCAAGGGGGTACGCTCTATTGCGCGCGAGGCCAAAGCGCTGATCGAGAAGGCGCGCAGCAACAAGCTGGCCACTGCCGACCTGGAGGGCGGGACGTTCTCAGTGTCAAATTTGGGCATGATGGATGCCTCAAACTTCATCGCGGTGATCAATCCCCCGCAGGCGGCTATCCTGGCAGTGGCTGCGGCACGCAAGCAATTCGTGCCGGTTGATGGGCAGCCGGTGATCCGCGATATGATGACCATGACGATGTCGGCTGACCATCGTATCATTTATGGGGCGACCGTAGCGCGCTTCCTGCAGGAGGTGAAGCGATTGCTGCAGAACCCGTATAGCCTGTTGGGGTAGGAACCAGGGCAGGGGAGAGAACCAGGGCAGGGACAAGCCCTGCCCCTACCATGATACGGCTGCGCGGGCCAAGGCGTGGTATGGTAGGGGCAACCGCAAGGGTTGCCCTGGCAGGCCATTGCATTCATGATTTCTTGCCAACAGTGGCAAGCCATCCGCGCCGGGCGATCTTTTGCTGCGCCTCGACCTGCAGTCCTGCCTGATTGAAGAGGGCTTGCAAGCGAGCGCGGCTGTGAACGCGCTTCAGGCGAAAGAGTCGTACCAGCCAGGCCGGGAAGGACATATCCACAAGGATGAAGTATCCCCCAGGACGGAGCACGCGCGCTATCTCGCGTATGCCCGCTGCCTGGTCCTGCCAGTGGTGGAAAGAGATGGTGCTGAGTGCCAGGTCAACCGAGGCGCCCTGGAGTGGCAATGCCTCGGCCATGCCTGTAAAGAATGTGGCATTGGGAGTCAGGCGTCTGGCCATCTCTATCATCCTATTGGCCGGATCCACGCCGATCAGTTGTGCCTCCGGCCAACAGGTATAAGCGCGACGCAACAGCTTGCCTGTTCCACAGCCGACATCAAGGACGCTCTCCGGCTGATGGACGATCCTTGCTGCCAGAGCGAGCGTTGCTTGATGTGCCCGATCAAAAAAAGCTCGTTGCAGCCACGATTGTTCATAGGTGCGTGCCCATTGATCGAAGCGCTCTATATCTTTTTCGCGATGTGTTGTGGTCATACTTGTATCTCCTTTCCCATATATCTACGTTTTCCCCCTCCTCCTGTTGTGGGCGATCTTCTGTCCATTCACAATCACCCCCTCCTATGAGGTATAATGAAGGGCAAAGAGATTGTCCACACGATGAAGTGTTCAAAGGAGTAAGTGCATGAGCAGTGTTGTTGAAGATGTGATGGCGCGAGGACAGACGCCATTTAAGAATGAGCCTGTGACCGATTTTACGAAGGATGAGAATAAGCAGGCCCAGTTTAGGGCTTTAGAGCAAGTCAAGAGCGAGCTGGGACGTACCTATCCGCTGATTATCGGCGGCAAGAAGATTACGAACAAGGATACATTCGCCTCGCTCAATCCTTCGCAGCCAGACCAGGTGGTGGGCTATTTTTCACAGGCTACAGTTGAGCAAGTGAATGAGGCCGTGCAGGCAGCGGCAGAGGCTTTTGAAAGCTGGAAGCGCGTTCCGGCTGATGAGCGCGCGGGCTATCTCTTCGCGGCTGCCGATATGCTGAAGCAGCGGCGTTTCTACTTTAATGCCTGGGAGATCTATGAGGTTGGGAAGAGCTGGGTTGAGGCGGATGCCGATATAGCGGAAGAGATCGACTTCCTGGAGTTTTATGCGCGCGAGATGATCCGGCTGGCAGGGGAACAGCCGCTGACGAAGATCGAGGAGGAAGATAACGAGCTTGTCTATATCCCCCTGGGTGTAGGAGCGGTGATCCCGCCCTGGAATTTCCCCGGCGCGATCATGGTGGGCATGACCAGCGCATCCATTGTCGCGGGCAATACCGTAGTGCTGAAACCATCCAGCCTGTCACCGGCCATAGCGGCGCAATTCGTGAATATCATGGAAGAGGTTGGACTACCGGCGGGTGTGCTTAATTTCCTGACCGGTTCCGGCTCAAAGATTGGGGACGCCTTGATTGAACATCCCCAGGTACGCTTTATCGCCTTTACCGGCTCACGTGATGTAGGCCTGCGCATTAACGAGCTAGCAGCTAAGCCACAGAAGGGGCAGAAGTGGATCAAGCGGGCGATCCTGGAAATGGGTGGCAAGGATGCAGTGGTTGTAGACGAGACCGCCGATCTTGATGCCGCTGCAACAGGCATTGTCGTCTCGGCCTTTGGTTTCCAGGGCCAGAAGTGCTCGGCAGGCTCGCGAGCGATCATTGTTGACCAGGTCTACGATCAGGTCTTACAGAAGGTGATCGAGAAAACAAAGCAGTTGACAGTGGGCGACGTTACACAGCCCGATACATATATGGGGCCTGTGGTAGACGAGAACGCCATGAAGAAGATCTTGCAGTATATCGAGATCGGCAAGAAAGAAGGACGACTGGTTGCTGGCGGCGGGCATCACGGGCCTGGCTACTTCATCGAGCCGACCATCTTCGCGGATGTCGATCCATATGCTCGCATTGCCCAGGAAGAGATTTTTGGGCCGGTGCTGGCGGTGATTCGAGCGAAAGATTTTGACGACGCGATGCGCATTGCCAACTCTACAGAATACGGGCTTACCGGATCGCTCTATTCGCGTGATCCTGAGCATATTGAGCGTGCCAAAGAGGACTTTTTTGTGGGGAATCTCTACTTCAACCGCAAATGCACAGGGGCGCTGGTAGGCGTCCATCCCTTCGGCGGCTTCAATATGTCCGGGACCGATTCTAAGGCGGGCGGACCTGACTACCTGCTGCTCTTCACACAGGCGAAGGCGATCTCGGCCAAGAAGTAGAGGAGGCTCCTCAACTTGTCAAATGTCACACGACTGGATAGCGGGGTATGGCAGATCTCCCTGCCATTCCTCGGCGAACCCCAGATTATCGGCTCATACCTTCTATCCGGGAACAACGAACTGGCGATTATCGATCCAGGGCCAGGAAGCACGCTCGAATCGTTACTGTTTTCACTTGGCCAGGCCGGTTTCAAACCGCAGGACGTTACACATATCCTGCTCACACACGTTCACCTCGATCACGCCGGGGTGACCGGCTCGCTGATGCGCTATCTTCCCAGGGCGCAGGTCTACGTGCATAGCCTGGGCGCCCGGCACCTGATCGATCCCTCACGGCTGATCGAGAGCGCGGCCCGTATTTATGGGGAGCGGATGCAATTGTTGTGGGGTAATATCGAGCCAACGCCAGCCGAGCGCGTTAATCGCATTGGCGAAGGTGATGTGCTCGATGTGGCCGGTCGCCAGATCGAAGTACATTACACACCCGGGCACGCCATCCATCACGTAGCGTTTTTCGATCCGCAAACACGCGAATTCTTTGCAGGCGATGTGGCAGGTGTGCGCCTGCCCGACGCAGATTACATCCGCCCACCTACGCCACCACCCGATATCGACCTCGAGGCATGGTCGGCCAGCATCGAGCGTATCCGGCAACTGCACCCGAGCGTGATCTATATTGCGCACTTCGGCCCAACTTACGATATCGACCGGCATCTTGATCGGCTGGAAGAAGCGCTGTACGAATGGGGTAATTTTGTGCTGGAGCAGATGCGGCAGGGGAAGAGCGAAGGCGAGATCATTGCGCTGATCATCGCAAAGACACAGCCCGAACTGGAGCGCCTCTCGCACAATCCTCACATTATCGAGCGCTATGAGATCGCGGCGAACTACGCCATGAGCGTGCAGGGGTACATGAGGTATTGGAGAAAGAAGCACCCCGAGCTGCTCTAATCTGTTTTGAGGAGAGAAAACATTTTTTCGTCGTGGAAGCGGCCGTTTTCAAAGAAGCGTTCTCGCAGGAGCCCTTCCTCGTGAAAACCAAGCTTTTGCAACACGCGCTGCGATGCCAGGTTTGGCAGGGCAATATGGGCTTCAAGGCGATGTAACTGGTAGTGATCGAAGCCGAATTGAATGATGGCTGCCAGGGCTTCGGTCATGATGCCTTTGTTCCAGTAGGGCATGGCAAGTACATAGCTCAGCGTAGCATACCAGCATGTATCCGGCCCGTTGCTGTCGCGCGAGTACCCACACGTTCCTATAACCTTGCCTTTTCCTCTCAAGGTGATGCCCCAACGTATAGCTGCGTTCTCTTCAAAGTGCCTGCGATGCTCAACAAAGCTCTGCTGTACTTCTCCAAGCCGGGTCATAGGAGCATCAAAGAAGCGCATTACCTCTTTATCAGTATAAAATTGGAAAGCATCTGGGGCATCTTGTGGCTGCAATTCGCGCAATAAGAGGCGTTCTGTTTCGAGCACAGGAAATGTTTTAAGCGGCATCTTATCACTCATAATGGCTTCTCATCTGGGTCTCCATCCTTTGGGGTGACGAGGGCGACGCAAGCGTCCCCACCGCTCTTCCCCGCCGCTCCCGCCCCTACGACAGGTTCACCCGCAAGGATCGAGAGCCTATCCTTCAGGGCTCCTCCATTTGTAACCTGCGCCGCTGCTGTTCAGAGCTCCAGCGAGTCAAGGTTAAGGTTTCCCCCTCATTTTTGGGTTCGTAGTAGACGGTTGCGATGTCAAAAGCTGTCAGATAGCCGAGAAGCACATAATCGGGGCTATTCTCGCATTGCAGCCATTCAGCCAGCTTTTTCTGAGCGCACTCCTCACAAAGATAGCCGAAGAGAGGGCGACCCTGTTCATCGTGATGTTCATATTCGAAAACAGGCGTGTTCTGTCTGCAGCGCCCACAGACACGATCCCACACCTCCCCATCGCTGGTATATCGTCTGAGGCTCCAAACGAGCTTGCCTGTTGGTATTCTGCTCATGAAAGATTCCTTCTGCTAGAGGAAGAAAGAGAATCGTGGTCTCTGACAGCACTATCTTAGTATACCACACGCGATATGCCAGCCTTGTAAAGAGGGCAGAAACGTGGTATAGTTATATTTAACATTCTATTAACATTTTCTTAACATTCCGTTAACATTTATTTCCTGGCAGAGAGATATATCAGACGAAGGGGGAAGGCAGATGATTTCTGTTCAAACAGCCGTGCTCAGGCTCGGCCTCGCGCTCGTTCTTGGCGCCCTGGTGGGATTAGAGCGCGAACGAGGTGAGCGCACAGCCGGCTTACGAACCCATACACTTGTGGCACTTGGTGCCTGCCTGGTAATGATCGTTTCTGCCTTTGGCTTCTCCGACATTCTTGGGACGAACAATGTAGTACTTGATCCCTCTCGTATCGCGGCTCAGGTCGTTAGCGGGATTGGGTTTCTTGGCGCGGGGACGATTCTGCTACGGAAAGAGATCGTGAAGGGGCTAACGACTGCCGCCGCTATCTGGGTGGTTGCTGCGATTGGATTAGCATGTGGAGCGGGCTTACTTATTGAAGCCGTAATTACCACTATCTTCACTATTGCCATTCTTGCGCTCCTGCAGCCTCTCAGGCGAAGGCTGCGCCGTTCACCGGAAGTCTATCACCTGCGCATAAAAGTGACGGCGGTAGAGGAAGCACTCCTGGGGCGTGTCTACGATACGTGCATGCAGGCGAGAGTCACTATTGAAAACATCGAGGTGCAGGCGGGCGGTGGAAGAGAAAAGGTGGAGATCGAATGCACAACCAGCGAAGCGCTGCGGCTGGCCAAATCTCTTGTCGCACTGCGCACAGCGCCAGGAATTGAAACTGTCTCGGTCAATTTACGCAATCCGGTGAGCGCAATAGCGCCTTTCCCGTTCTTCGCTGAAGAGCAAACAGCAGAAGAAACGCTTGAGTGAATGTTTAGTGCCCTGAAGCTACTTGATAAATGATAGGCTATTTTGTCTCGTTCAAGGATAACCTAGATAGCATTCCTGCTGGCAGTATTCGCACCATCCTACGAGAATAGTAGACGAGGTCTCATGGTCCGTGGGATCAAGAGCAGGGGTTTCCACGCTAGGGGAAGATGGCAGGGTAGGGGCAAGCTCTACCCCTACGGGGCGAGGACAAGATTGAATGTTGGTGAGGCGGCGAGCGCAACGGCAAACGTATCCATGCTGGCGGGCGGGGTTGCCAAAGACGAGGGCATGGGGAGGCACATCTTTTGTTACGACGGAACCTGCGCCGATCAGGGCAAATGTGCCGATGGTGATGCCGCAGACGATAACGGAACCGGCCCCGATCGATGCACCATATTGCACGAGCGTGGGAGTGATCTGCCAATCCTCAGGGCCTTTGAGCTTGCCATCGGGGGTAATGGCGCGAGGAAGCAGGTCATTGGTGAAGCAGGCGTGGGGACCGACAAAGACGCCATCTTCGAGCGTGACACCTTCAAAGATAGAGACGTGATTCTGAATTTTGACGCGCGAGCCAATCCTGACATGCGCATCGATGTAGACGCCCTTGCCAATATTGCATGATTCGCCGATATACGCATGCTCGCGCACCTGAACCTGTCCCCATATGCGGGTTCCTGCTCCAATGTGGGCCTCCGGCGAGACTTCAGCCGTGGGGTGGATGTAGATAGATGTACGTTCCTGTGTCATATCATACATGTGCCTTCTTGGCAGTCTTGCTTGCCTTACGAACGGCATTGACCACCAGCTCTATCTGCTCAGAGGTCAGCTCTGGATACATGGGCAGGGAAAAGATATGCCGGGTCACGTGCTCCGTGATGGGAAGCGAGCCACGCCGGTAGCCATAATGAGCGCACGCAGGCTGCAGGTGAATAGGGATGGGATAATGTATGCCGGTACCGATACCCTCTTGTGCCAGAACGTGGCGAACATGGTCGCGATCCTGCACCTGAACGACATAGACATAATAGACATGCGTCCCCCAGGGCCTGGCAATGGGCAGTTTCTCGACCAGCCCTTGTAATTGCTCATCATAGGCGCGGGCATGCGCCTGGCGAGCGGCATTCCACCGGTCAAGGTACGGCAGCTTCACGCGCAGGATGGCCGCCTGTACCTCATCCATGCGAGCATTGACCCCCATCATCTCATGGTGGTAGCGTACCTTCGAGCCATGATCGCGCAACATGCATAGCGTTTCGGCCAGCTTCTCATCATTGGTCAGGCAGATGCCGGCTTCACCATAGGCGCCGAGATTTTTGCTCAAGTAGAGGCTAAAACAGGCGACATCGCCAAAGCTGCCGATTTGCTGCCCCTGGTAGGTAGCTCCATGCGCCTGGGATGCATCTTCAATCACACGCAGCCCATGCTTGCGGGCAAACTCCATGATGGGCTGCATTTCAGCAGGATGACCGTAGAGGTGAACGGGGATAATGGCGCGAGTACGGGGAGTGAGCGCCTGGTCAAGCTGTTGCCAGTCCATAGTATAGGTATCGGGATCGATATCAACGAAGACGGGCGTTGCGCCAACCAGGGCAATGGCCTCGGCGGTAGCGATGAAGCTATTGGCGGTGGTAATCACTTCGTCGCCAGGGCCAATGCCACAGGCGCGCAAAGCCAGGGTAAGGGCATCGGTTCCATTGGAGAGGCTTATTCCATAACGGCAGCCACAGTAGGTCGCAAATTCCTGTTCAAACGCCTGCTGCTGTGGGCCGAGAAAAAGCTGCATACCGTCGAATACCTGCTCAATGGCTGCCATAATCTCGCGCTTGATGCTTTGATATTGCGCTTGTAAATCCACAAGGGGTATATGCATACGTATAGTTGCTCCTTCACTTCTTAGACAAGGTTCAATGGGATGTGACAGTCTCTCATTACATTAATAGAAAGGTCTGGCCATGTCATCCTGAGCGACAGAGATCCTTCGCTTCGCTCAGGATGACACATTGGAGACATCTCAGTCTTACCATACATTATAGCCAGAAAGGTATGTGTACCAAATATCTGGGCAGCTATTCCTGAATCGGTGAAGAGAGCGCTTCAGAGACCTGCGATCCGCTCTTCGGGGAAAAGAGGATCTCATAAGCTAGTAACAGATTTTTTTTGCTATGATCCCAGCTCAAAGCTTCTTCGACACGCTTGCGCCCAAGTGCGCCTAAAGTGCTGCGCAGGTCTTGATTATCAAGCAAGATCTCAATTTTGTCCGCGAAATCTTCTACTCGATTCGGTTCAGCATAGAGAGCTGCTTCCTGCGCTGAGAATCGTGTTTCAGCCAGATCAAAAGCGATGACAGGCTTGCCCATGGCCATGTATTCCATCGTCTTAATCATCGTGCAGTACTCATTCAAGCCATTTTGTGGATCCGGGATAAGCCCCACATCCGCCACTGTTAGATAGCGTAAAATGTCCTTGCTCGCTGTCCAGCCCAGGAAACTGGCATACTCATCAAGCTCAAGTTGATGGGCAAGTGCACGCAATGCAGGCATATGATCGCCATCCCCCATCAGCACCAATGAAACATCTCGGCGTCCACGCTTATGAACAAGTTCATGCAGAGCATAGAGGGCATACTCAACGCCATCTTGAATATTCATGATCCCTACATAGGCCAGTAAATATTGCCGTCCCCCTTTCAGTTCAGGTTCAGGCGCAACCGGCTTCATGTACTCTAAATCTGGCGCGTTGCGAACTATAAAGACCTTTCTCGCCTCACAGCCACCACGTTCGATAGCAAATTTTTTCTGTGAAGCATTGGAGGTAATGACCAGGTGAGCCGTTCGATAGGACCACCTTTCCAGCAGGAGCTGCAACCGGTAAAGCCCTGGTAAGCGTCCCCCAAATTTCACTTTGAACATCTCTGGCGCGGGGTCATGCTGATCAAAGACGAATTTCTTCCCCAGGAGTCGATAGAACAGGCTGATCAAAAAGAAGATATCAGGAGGATTGGCAGCATGAATAACATCAAAGCCACGCCGCAACAGCACCTTAAGGCTCAGCAGAAACGTCATCAAAAGAGCAGCGCTGTACTCTATAGGGTATGCGAAGTATTTATTCTTCATTGCAGGTAAACGGTACCGGTAAATGGTGATACCATCAATACAAACTTCGGATTCCTCGTACTGTCCTTGCCCCTTAGGGCAGATAATGCTCACCTGGTAGCCTGCTTCTCGCAGGGCCTTTGCTTCGGGCCAGACGCGGCGATCAGGAGGAGCAGGTATATTTTCTACCAGCATCAGGATGCTCCCGGCCCGCGAATGGCCTGCTTTCACTTCCCTGCTGTTCTGAGCGCCCGGCGATAGGCTTTTCATGGCAGGTCATCTCCCTCAAAAAGGCAAAGACGGTTAGCGATACACCTAGTGTACCAGGTAAGATTATAACCGGTGCAGGTATACGCCCGGTGAGTATGTGTATGTAGAAATGGGTCAGATAGAGGAAAAAAGTTGCAAGCTATCAACAAATGTATGGATATCTACCGCAGTAGCAGCTTCTCAATGCTATCTACACGTTCGTCTCAACCGGAATCCTGGGGATAAAGCTTTATGTTTACAGGGGGAGAAGAAAGAGATTAGGATTCTTAAAATTCCACATGAGTACATCCATATGAATCTTGTAGCATTTTCGCTTAAAACAAAGGGCACGCATAACTTTATCAGGCGTCTATGGACAGTTTTCACTCGTTTCGGCCTCACAGAGGCTCGCACACGGCGTGCATTACACACAATTATAGATGTGCTTCGTAAGTATAACGCGGCACCAACATTTTTTATCCCGGCAGTTGTGCTTGCCAGGCACGCTCACTTGATCGGGGAGATAGCCCGGTGTGGTGCGGAGGTTGGCATTCATGGCTACGTCCATAACGATTACCGTTCGTTGAGTGAAGCTGAGCAGTATCAACAGACCAGGCAAGCTATCGCTGTATTTGGGAAAATACAGACTCCTTACCGGGGCTTTCGCAATCCTTACCTGGGCTGGACGGAGGAATCGGTTCAGGTTTTTACCCGGCTAGGTTTTACCTATGATAGTAATGAGGCAGTCTTCCACGATGTTGTCGATCTCGATGGCTTGCCGAAGCGCTTGAAAAGCGGCTATGAAAAGTCGCTCGCACTCTTCCAGGCTATTCCCTGTAGCGCCTACACGCTGCGTCCTCATTTCGAGGGATCGCTGCTGCGCATCCCGGTGAGTATTCCGGACGACGAGATGCTTTTTGATCGCCTGCGCATTACCGAGGCGGAGAAGGTTGGGCATATCTGGGGCACCATCCTGGAACGGGTCTATGCCCTGGGAGGAATCTACACGCTCAATCTTCATCCCGAGCGAGCCATTCTCTGTAAACGTGCTCTTGAGATCCTGCTTGCCCGTGCATCTCAGCAGCCACTTCCCGTCTGGTGTGCCCCACTGAGAGATATCGCCCGCTGGTGGGAAGAGCGCAGCCGGTTCAGGCTTCAGATTACTGCGGAAGGCCCTCAGCGATGGCGGGTTGAAGCCGCCTGCACTCCCCGGGCAGTGCTGCTCGCGCGACATCTTCTTATAGAAGAGCAACCAGCGCGCCCCTGGTTTGGTGCCGATATGCCTGTGCCATCTCGCACCTGTATCGTCAGAGCAGAACGCTGCCCTTGCATCGGCCTATCGCTGTCCACTCCTCAGGAGGTGCTGGATTTCCTGCTCGAACAAGGGTATCCTGCTGTTCCCTGCGCGGAGGAAGAAGCCGAGAGCTATGCTTTGTACCTTGATCTCCCTCAAGGATTAGGAGCAGGGCGTGAAGAGCAACTGAAGCAGCGTAGCGCGCTTGTTACACAGATCGAAGCACTAGAGGCCCCTTTCCTGCACTTTGGGTGCTGGCCCGATGGCAGTCGCGCAGCGCTGGCAATTAGTGGAGATATTGACTCTGTGACCATACAGGACTTCTTTCTGCGCATTCGCGAGGTACAGCGGCAAAACTAGATGCCTACCCCTGCTGGATAATTTTGTAACACGTGTGCTGCAGATCATCATTGATTCTGCACCAGTATGAACATCACTTCAGCATATGCCAATGCTATGGTTGATGGTGAAAAAATGGAGCTAGAAAGACTTTCAGGCTTTTTATGTCACTGTTGTACAGGAGTTGAGTAGAATGAAGCAGGATATCCCCGCCGTACTGAGAGGGGACCGGCACCAGCGCGTTGGAGAATCACGTCCAGGCCTGTGCGTAGTCGAGATTGACTGGCGAAGCGATCCCCGGTGGGAGGCCTTCATATGCGCGCAGCCGGATAGCATGTTGTACCAGCATCCGGCCTGGCTGCAAGTCCTCGAAGAGGCATATGGCTATCATTCTGCCAGCCTGGTCTGTGAGGATGCCAACGGTGAGTTGAGGGGTATCCTGCCGCTTTGTTATATGCGAGGGTTGTTGACAGGTCGCCGCCTTACATCCCTCCCGCGCACGCCAGTAGCCGGTCCGCTTGCATGCGATCATCAAGCCATGCAAGCCTTATTGCAGGGAGCAGTCGAGCGAGTTTGTGAGGAGCCTGGCACCTGCCTGCAACTCAAGGTGCATTCAAATGCTCTTGATGGGCTTGTGGAGGGCGTAGTTGGTGGGCCGTGGAGCACAACCTATGTGCTGGAATTACCTGAGCAGCCAGAACTCCTGCATTTTGGCAGCTCACGCAACCACGCGCGTATCAGGTGGGCGATCAACAAGGCGACGAAGTCCGGTGTTGAGGTTCGTATGGCAGAGGCAGAACACGAGCTGCGGGCCTGGTACGGGCTTTACCTGGATACCATGCGCAGGCTTGCCGTGCCTCCACGACCCTACCGCTTTTTTGAGGTCGCCTGGGCACGATTGCAGCCGCGGGGCTTCATGAGGCTACTCCTGGCCGAACGCTACGAAGCTGGACAGCGCAAATTGCTGGCCGGGTCGGTCTTTCTCACCTTTGGAAGCACCTTCTTCTATGCTTTTACCGGCTGGAGGCGCGAAGAGTTATCGCTGCGCCCCAATGACCTCATTCAATGGCGGGCCATCCACGACGCATGCGCAGAGGGCTACCGCTATTACGATTTCGGTGAGGTGGATAAGGACAATCCAAGCCTGGCCGACTTCAAAACCAAGTGGGGGGCTGAATTGAACTGGCTGTATCGCTACTACTATCCCTCACCCCGTGAGTTAGAGACCGGCGCCCTCAAAGCGAGCAGCCGTACTCGCCAGTTCGCCAGCGCTGTCTGGAGGCGGTTGCCGATCAAAGCAACCGTTCTCTTGAGCAACTGGCTCCATCATTACCTGTAGGAGAACACCTTTATGGGACAGGTCGTTGTCAAGCAGGCGGCTGCCCGCAAAAGGGGGAGCCTGCATTTTGCTCGCCGCATAGCGCTACTGGGTGGAACGACAACACTCGAAGACTGCATGGTTGCTCTGCGCTACCTGGTGAATCCGTGGCAACTGGTGCAAGGGTCAGCCATTGCTGAATATGAACAGGCATTTGCCCGGCAGATTGGTGTCCGTTATGCCTTCAGTTTTTCGCATGGGCGTGTAGGACTCTACGCGATACTGCGTGGGCTGGGAATCGGGCCTGGCGATGAGGTGTTGCTGCAAGTTCCTACGCATATTGTCGTAGCTAATGCCATTCGCTATACAGGCGCCAGGCCAGTGTACGTAGATTGCACACGAGAAAACTACAATATGGACCTTGCACAGGCCGAACAGCGCATAACTCCCAGGACAAAGGCACTGGTATTGCAGCATACCTTTGGCATTCCGGTCGACCTTGATGCGACCCTTGAGCTGACATGTCGCCATGGCATAGCCCTGATCGAAGACTGCGTGCATGCTCTGGGAGCAACGTACGATGGGCGGCAGGTCGGGAGTTTTGGTCAGGCTGCCTTCTTTAGCACTGAAGAGACGAAAACCATCTCGACTACCATGGGCGGGATGGCCGTGACTGATGATCCAGAACTGGCCGCACGCGTGCAGGAATTCCAGGCAAACTCTGCCTGGCCTACTCGCTGGCAGGCGGCTCGCTATGTTCTGAAATTGCTGCTCTATCATGTGCTGACTGAACCCCACCTGCATCGCTACACACGGGCGATCTATGAGTTTTTTGGGAAGCGCAACCCATTGCCCCAACCAACGACCTATGAAGAGATACATGGTGAGCGCCCGGCCAATTATGAACAGCGCCTGAGCAATGCTCAGGCTGCACTCGGGTTACGTCAACTGAGGCGGCTGGAGGCGAATCTTGCTCACCGCCGCGCCATTGCTCAGGCTTACTGTGAGCGACTGTCCAGGGAGAGCTTCCCTGCTCCTTGTGTTCCAGCTAAGGCTGAACCTGCTTACGTCCGCTACCCTGTCTGGGTGAAGGACCGGGATGCGATCGAGTGTGCGACTGCCAGGCACGTGGTCCTGGGGAAATGGTTCACCTCCGTACTTGAAGAAGCCATCGCACCGCAATATGGCGATTACGAAATGGGTTCGTGCCCCCGCGCCGAGGCCGCCGCCATACACTTAGTCAACCTGCCAACTCATTTACGAGTGAACTGGCAGGACGTAGAGGTGATTACCTCAGCACTGGTGAGTGCAGAGAGGGTAGCAAGGAGGAGCGATGCTTGAACAGGTATACATAAATGGCGAGTACCTGAAGAAACATCCTGAGTGGCATGTTGAAGAGTCCGCCTGGAAAGCAAAGAATATTAGCAACATGCTAACACGGCATCATATTACACCTAAAACTATCTGTGAAGTAGGATGTGGGGCAGGAGAGGTGCTGAGGCAATTACAGGAACGTATGAATAGTGAATGCACGTTTTGGGGCTATGATGTTTCTCCACAGGCCATTGAACTAGCTCAACCTCGAGCTAATGAACGGCTTCATTTTAAATTGGGAGATATAGCTCAAGAGAAAGCTGGCTACTACGATCTGATTTTAGTTCTGGATGTGATTGAGCACTTAGAAGACTATTTCAGCTTTTTACGGGCAATAAAACCGAGAAGCGATTACAAAATATTTCATCTCCCATTAGATATTGCAGTACAAAGGGTTTTGCGCTCTCATGTAATCATTGAGGACCGCAAAGCACATGGGCATATCCATTATTTCAATAAAGAGATAGCCCTTGAGATGCTAAAAGATGTTGGCTACGAAGTGCTTGATTATTGCTATACGGCCCCGTCTATCGAGCTTCCCACCGAGCATATCAGAAGGAGACTTTTAAGATTGCCGAGGAAACTGCTTTTTAAGCTAAATCCTGATTTAGCAGTACGCATTCTAGGAGGATGGCGGCTCCTGATACTGGCAAAATGAAGTGGTTGCATAGAGAAGGAACAGCGAAAATAAGATTTCCTGGATTATATCTATACACCCTTTGTCCCTAAATATCATTGATTCTCTACCAATTTGGACATCTTTCTCACACATGTCCATGCTATTTTTTAGGCTAGTAAACTGTTCGATATGTAAGATAGCCAAAGAATGCTCTGCTTATACCAATTATGATGATACAGGAGCTTATGAAGTGCAGGAAAGTACTCTTGTTGTTATTGGGGCAGGCCCGTATGGACTCTCGGTTACTGCGTATCTAAAGGCCAGGGGAATACCCACCAGGATAGTGGGTAAACCAATGGAGTTCTGGAAAAAAATGCCGCCAGGAATGTGCTTAAAATCCTCATGGAGTTCTCTGAATATTTTTGAGCCTACTAATACACATACCCTGAATCGCTTTAGCAAAACACATGGTATTCCCAGGCAGGAACCTGTTCCATTAAAAGTCTTTCTCCAATACTGCCATTGGTTCCAACAGGAAGTCGTGCCAGATATAGATAGCAGGTACGTAAAGTTCCTGACACGCGACGGCAAAGGATTTCACCTGGATCTAGCTGATGGAAGAAGTATCAAGGCAAGCAGAGTAGTTGTCGCTTCAGGCATTGCTTCATTCGCATACATTCCTGATTTCGCATCTCATCTCCCTCCAACACTCGCATCTCATACCCAGGAGCACAGTGACTTTTCCAGCTTTCATGAGAAGCGGGTCGTTGTGGTAGGAAGAGGCCAGAGCGCTTTTGAAGCTGCAGCATTACTATATGAGGCCGGAGCAGAGGTAGAAGTCATTGCGCGAGGGCCAGTTATCTGGATTGATCGCAGGCTGTATCGCTATACCGGCCCGGCAAAACGTATCTTCTATCCTCCAAGTGATGTTGGTCCTGCTGGTATTAGTTGGATCGTTGCTTTTCCCTTACTTTTCAAGCGTTTCCCTGAAAAAACACGGATCGCAATAGATAAGCGTTCTATCCGGCCAGCAGTAGCTCCATGGCTGCGGCCTCGCATCGAGGGATACTTCACCATCACCCCGAACACCTCAGTGGTGAGCGCTACAGAACAAGGAGAGGAAGTCTGCCTTAAGCTCACTGACGGCACCACAAGACAGGTAGATCATATCATCCTGGGTACTGGATATAAACCGGACGTGCACATGCTTACCTACATTGATAAGTCATTACGTGAAGAAATACAGCAGGAAACGGGCTACCCTCGGCTGAATCAGTGGTTCGAGTCATCTATTCCTCATCTGTATTTTGTTGGCAGTCTGGCCGGTTATGAATTTGGGCCGCTGTGCCGCTTTGTAACAGGAGCAAAGGTGCCCGCACGGCAGATCACATGGCATGTAGCAATGGCGATCTGAGAAGAGGGAAAGCAATGAGCACATCACAACAAGCACGCAGGCCAGGAGTTGTCGTGCTGGGCAGTGACTATAAAGCGCTTGGCATAGTACGAAGCCTCGGAAGAAGAAATATACCATGCTTTGTGATCGATAGCGCCCCTCGCTCGGCCTGGTTTTCTCGCTATGTGGAGAAACGGTTTCGCTGGCACGGCCATATGGATAATGAAGATTTCCTGAACTTCCTGCTACGTCTTGCAAAAGAGCATCAACTTGAGCAATGGATATTGCTTCCCCTACCAGATGAGGCAGTAGAACTGGTTTCTCGCCACACCGATCTACTTGCTTGCTGTTATCGACTGGCCACTCAGGAGTGGAACATTGTTCGATGGGCTAACGACAAGCGTATGACCTATAGCATGGCCAACGAGATAGGCATACCCTATCCAAAAACCTGGTACCCGGCTTATGAAGATGACTTGCAAGCGATGGACATTACCTTTCCAGTGATCATTAAGCCGATTACATCAGCACCTCTTCAATATGCCCTGCACCTCAAAGCATTACCTGCTACCAGGAGAGAGGAATTGCTCTCACAATACCGTTTTGCCTCTACAATCATTGCTCCCGAACAACTCATGGTACAGGAGATCATTCCAGGTGATGGAATGACACAATACTCGGTAGCAGCGTATTGTAAAGATGGCTCTGTTCTGGTGAGTATGACAGCCAGGAGAACTCGCCAGTATCCTATTGACTATGGGCTGGGTAGCAGTTTTGTAGAAGCAATTCAGGTACCGGCGCTCCTTGAGCTGGCAGAAAAGCTGCTGGGTAAAATGCGCGTCTCGGGCATGGTCGAAGTTGAATTTAAATATGATCGTCGCGATAATCGTTATAAATTGCTTGATGTGAACCTGCGTCCCTGGGGCTGGCATACATTATGCATCGCTTGCGGGCTAGACTTTCCTTTCATACAGTATTGCGATCTCCTGGGGCAAGTTCTCGAAATGAAGGCCCCGAGCTATGATTATCGTTGGATACGCCTTCTGACCGATATTCCTGCAGCGATAGATGAAATAAAAGCTGGTATTACCACTCCAGGCGCCTATCTTCGCTCTTTGGCTGGAAAAACGGTCTATTCTATCTTCGATTGGCGTGACCCCTTACCCGCTGTAGGTGACCTTGCAGGAGCTTCTATTCGTTACGCAAAGGTTAGAAAAGAGCAAAAAAGGTATCTAGAGAATCTGATCGCGCCCGCACCTTTTACTCAAGCGACAACTTGCAAGAAACAAGGTGCCGGGGCAGTAGTGATCGGTGGTGATTTTCAAGGGCTGGGCATAGTACGCAGTCTCGGGAGGCGGGGTATCCCTGTCTGTATCATTGACGATGAGAAATCAATTTCGCGCTTCTCGCGCTACGCTACTCATGCAGTACATGCGACCAATCTCCGTGACGAGCGCCGGACAATAGACACATTAATTGATACCGGCCATCGCCTGGGACTGGAAGGATGGGTACTGTTTCCGACAAGAGACGAGACTGTTGCCGCGATCTCGCGCTACCGCTCAGAGCTGGCGGAATGGTTCCGGGTGCCAACACCTGATTTGAGCGTGGTGGAATGGGCCTGGGATAAGCGCAATACTTACCGGCTGGCCAAAGACCTTGACATTCCGATACCACGAACGTGGTACCCCCAGGATATTAGCCAGCTCGAAGAAATTGAGGCCGAACCGCCACTGGTCGTCAAGCCGGCTATTAAAGAGCACTTCATCTATGCAACGAAAGCGAAGGCCTGGAAAGCGAACAGCCGGGAGGAACTAAAGGAGCGCTTCCTGCAGGCCAGCGCACTTGTTGAAGCGGGTGAAATCATGATTCAAGAAATGATCCCTGGGGATGGCAGGGAGCAGTTTTCCTACTGTGCCTTCTTCAAGGAAGGAAAAGCTGTAGGAAGCATGGTTGCGCAACGAAAACGCCAGCATCCACCAGATTTTGGGCGCGCCAGCACCTTTGTGGAGACAATCGATCTTCCAGAGCTAGAAGACTATTCTTTACGCTTTCTACAAGCAATAGACTATTATGGTCTGGTTGAGCTGGAGTACAAACGTGATCCACGTGACGGGCAATTCAAGCTATTGGATGTCAACGCACGCACCTGGGGGTATCATTCTTTAGGCCAACGCGCAGGAGTAGATTTCCCTTATCTCCTGTTTGCGGATCAGCTTGGAGAGGACGTGGCTCCTCAACGAGCGCAGGTAGGGATCAAATGGATCCGCCTGGCGACTGACCTCCCTACGGGAGTAGTTGAGATATTTCATAAGCACCTGGACTGGCAATCCTACCTCCGTTCCCTCAAAGGGATTCATACAGAATCCGTCTTTAGTACTGAAGATCCACTTCCTGGCCTGGTAGAACTGGCCTTACTCCCTTATCTTTTTCTGAAGCGAGGTTTTTGAAATGCTATTTCTGCCCGTGCTTGCCGGTATTTTGATCTCATTAATAACGTTGTTGCCGCTGGCATGGAAGTGGCAGTTGGGAGTTCTTCGTATCGGGTTACTTACTACGCTGCTAGCACTGCTCTCCGGTATGATCAGCATCTTGCTTGGAAACTGGCTATCTATCCCTCTCTTGTTACAAGCCGGACTTGCCTGGATACTTACGGTAGTGGCGGTGTTCGCATTTCTAGCATATCGCTTTTACCGGGACCCAGAAAGAACTATCCCGGATACACCCAATACTATTGTCAGCCCGGCAGACGGCAAGATTATCTATATCCGCAAGTCGAGCAACGGCATGCTACCGGTTTCAACCAAGCACGGGAAACACTATCCGCTGCAAGAACTCATCAAGACAGCGTTTTACACAGAAGATGTGATGGTGATTGGAATTAGCATGAATTTCATGGATGTGCATGTAAACCGTGCTCCTATTGCCGGTCGTATCGCCTTCCAGCGCCATTTTCCGGGGCTTTTCGGTTCACTACGCAATCCTGACATGGTGTTTGAAAACGAGCGAACTACTACCATATTTGAACAGGGAACATTGCAAATCGCAGTTGTACAGATCGCATCCCGGCTTGTTCGCCAGATCGTCTCCTTCGTAAAGGAAGGGCAGGAGGTGGCACAGGGCCAGCGTTTTGGGATCATTCGCTTTGGTTCACAAGTTGACCTGGTAGTTCCAGCAAGCCCATCGATAGAAATACGTGTCAAGCCCGGTGAGCTGGTAAGAGCCGGTGAGACGGTTATAGCAACATATCTTTCAGACATCCAGCTAGTTGAGCCTGAAGACAATAAGATTTTAGACATTGGCAACATTCATTAGGTGAGGAACGGAAAGGCAAATTTATGTGCGGCATTTGCGGTGTATATAACATGCAGAGCGGTGAGCCTGTCTCACAGGAACTGATCGAGCAAATGACTCGCCTGATCTCACACCGAGGGCCTGACGATAGTGGTGCCTACCTGGATGGCCCGGTGGGATTGGGCTTTGCGCGCCTCAGTATTATCGACCTGAGCGGCGGTCACCAGCCCATGAGCAACGAGACCGGCGATATCTGGATCGTCTTCAATGGAGAGATCTGGAACTACAAATCATTGCGGAAAGAGTTGCTAGAGAAAGGTCACCACTTCCGCACAAATAGCGATACCGAGACGATTATTCACGCCTATGAAGAATATGGTACGGATTGCATTGCAGGCCTGCATGGCATGTTTGGGCTTGCGATCTGGGATAGCCCTCGCAGGCGCTTATTACTGGCGCGCGATCGCATTGGGAAGAAGCCACTCTACTATACTCACATCGATGGGAAAGTAGTATTTGCTTCGGAGATTAAATCCCTGCTCTGCCACCCGCAGGTAAAGAGAGAGGCCGACTTACAGGCGCTCGCAGATTTTCTGAGCGTAAGGTATGTTCCTGGGCCGGCTACGCTTTTCACAAATATTTACAAGGTACAACCTGGCCACTGGATGCTCTGGGAGAACGATACGGTCAAAGAGGAATGCTACTGGGATTATACTTTTGGCCCCACGGAGAATCGCTCAGTTGAAGAGTACATGCGGGGGATTCGAGCGCACATCCGGCGGGCAGTGGAGGAACGGTTGATGGCTGATGTGCCGCTGGGAGCAATGCTAAGTGGAGGGGTGGATTCGAGCATCATTACAGGCACGATGAGCCAGTTGATGGATGAACCGGTCAAGACCTTTTCCGTTGGCTTCGATGTACCCGGCTTCAGCGAATTGCCCTATGCCCGCCTGGTTTCTGAACACTTTGGGACGGAGCATCACGAACTCTTGTTGAAAGGCGCTGACCTGGCCGAGTACTGGCCAATTCTTACCTGGCATCGTGATGAACCGGTGAGCGAACCATCTGATCTGGGGGTGTATCTCGTCTCGAAACTGGCGCGGCAATATGTAAAAGTGGTGCTCTCAGGTGAAGGTGGAGACGAGCTTTTTGCGGGCTACCCCAAGTATATCGTCGATTGGATCGCGCGCTACTATCGCCTCTTGCCCGCCCCAGTTCGAGATCAGATCATTACGCCACTGGTTGACCTGCTTCCCTATGGGATGCGCAAAGTCAAGCTGGCTGCCCATTCTTTATCTATGCCTGCACCGGCTCGCTGGCTGAACTGGTTCGGGGTCTTCAATGGACGATTGAAAGAAGATCTTCTCTCGCAAGAGACAAAGGCCAGTGTAGATATGGATTCGAGCCGCATCTTTCGTCGCTGGCTGGAACGCAACCCGCAGCGGGATGATCTTTCATCAATGCTTTATCTGGATACCAAAATCTGGCTGCCAGATAACCTGCTCATGAAGGGGGACAAGATGACGATGGCGGCCTCGCTCGAGGCGCGCATCCCGCTGCTGGACTACAAGCTGATCGAGTATGCGGCAAGCATTCCATCGCGCGTCAAGATAAGGCCATTCCGGGCCAAATACCTACTCAAGCGAGCCTATGCAGACTTCCTGCCTGAGCCAATACTGACACGCAAAAAGATGGGTTTCAATGTGCCAACCGGACCCTGGTTCCGCGAAGGGCAGCGTGACCTCATGCAACGGCTCCTCCTCTCGGAGCGTGCGCACAGCCGGGGTATCTTGAACATGAATTGCGTTGCTCGCATCTTGCGCGAGCACCAGGAAGGAAGAACGAGCTACGCCAACCAGCTCTTTCTTTTAGCGAGCCTGGAATTGTGGTTCCGCGTCTTTATCGATCCTCCCGACCTGGAATATCCTGAAGGCTCGGTCGAGGATTTTTTAGCGGTAGACAACAGGAACGTTGTCCCGGCGTTGTAGAGGTTACAAGATAAATATCACCCGTAGGTCACAAGAGTTTGACTGATCTGCTCATCCAGCACGCGCTGGGCCGCCGCCAGGATGCGCACAACCTCTAAACCCACCTGGCCATTTGCGCGTGGCTGCTTGCCGGTCAGAATAGCGTTGGCAAAATCTTCGCACTCTAAGCGCAGGGGCTCAACCCAATCGATATAGGGGATGGTGATCTCGCCAAAACGATAGGAGACGATGGGGTCGGCATGAATATCGGCCCCTTTGTTGAAAATCTTGATCATTTCGACGGGATTGGTATCGTCGTAGATGGCCATTCTGGCATCTCCGATCACGGTGACGCGGCGGATTTTGTTGGGATGCAACCAGCTCACGTGAATATGAGCAGTCATGCCGTCGGCGAATCCCAGGTCGAGGTGGGCGATATCGGGAATATGGGGCTGGAGATGAGCATGAGCCTGAACTTTGATGCGATCGGGCTTCTTGCCCAGGATATAAAGCATAATTGAGATATCGTGTGGGGCGAGGTCCCAGATGACATTGATATCATTGCGAAAGAGGCCCAGATTGAGGCGCTCGGCCTCAACGCAATAAATTCTCCCCAGGTCGCCGCTCTGGACAAGCCTGCGAAGCTCGTTGACGCCTGGATTGTATTCAAAGGTGTGACCAACCATCAGGATACGTTCCCGTTCTTGCGCTAAAGCCACGAGTTCTTCAGCTTCGGCGACATCAGCAGTGAGGGGTTTCTCAACCAGCACGTGTTTACTAGCGAGCAGGGCTGCTTTTGCCAGCTTGTAGTGCGTTCGTACAGGGGTAGCAACAACGATGCCATCGACATCCGAGTTAAAGACATCTTCTGGATGAGTTGTAGTCTGTATCCAGGGTTGATTTACTTTGAGCGAAGCCAGGCGATATTGATCCACGTCTGCGACCATTGCCACCATGCCATGAGGCAGGGTATCGAGATTGCGGGCAATTTTTGGTCCCCAATATCCCCAGCCGATAACCCCAAAGCGCAGGTCTTTCATTTTTAGCTGTTCCCCCAGGCTTTCTAAAATACGAAATAGCGGGTCTCGATTTGCAAGTGTCTACCTGAAGACATATATTCCCCTACGATGATGAAGGTAGCATAGACAAGTGTTCGCCTGGTGGATAGCTGTGGTGAAATCAGGTGAAACTCGAGACGAGAAGTACGAAAGAGATAACCCTTGCTGCCAAATTCTCTGCTTCTCAAGCGAGCAGGCATGTCTACAAGTTAACTCCTTTCCCTCACTCTTAACCATATCTACATATCTATACTTACCATTTGTACACCCAGGTACTTTATGCTGCATTTAGAACAAGCAAATGAGGGGAAATGTATGGCTATCCAATCAGCATCTGTAGAAGTTATACGAATTCATGCTGGTTATGCCCGCGCAAAACGTCTTTTTGATATAGCATGTACTCTGCTGCTCTCACCAATCATTTTATTGCTCAGCCTGATTGTGATTATCATGATCCGCTTAGATTCAAAAGGGCCTATTCTCTACCTGCAGAAGCGTGTGGGCCAAAACGGGGTAGAATTTGAGATGCTCAAGTTCCGCTCAATGTATGTTGATAGTGATGATAGTATCCACCGTGAAGCCATCAAACAATATATGAATGGAGAGGCGCTCAGTGATGATAATGACAACCGCTTTAAGATAGTCGATGACGATCGCGTGACGCGAGTTGGTAAATTCATTCGCAAGACGAGTCTTGACGAACTTCCTCAATTTTGGAACGTGCTGCGAGGGGAGATGTCGCTTGTTGGTCCCCGCCCCCCTGTGCCATATGAAGTGGAACTATACAGCCCCCATGATTGGCTACGTCTTTCTGGAAAGCCAGGATTGACCGGCCTGTGGCAAGTCTATGGACGCAGTACAGTTACCTTCGAGGAAATGGTGAACATGGACATTGCCTATCTCCAGAACCAGTCGTTGTGGACCGACCTCAAGCTAATAGTGCTCACTCTCCCCGTAATGGCGCTAGGCAAAGGCGGCGCGTAGGTTATTACGCCTGCTCCTGCTTTCTGTGTGTAAGGAGCAGAACCACGCTCTGCACCGGAAGAACAGTAGAGTGAGCAGGGCGCCATAGTTGTTCTCGCTTTCTCTGCTCGCCGCGTTCGAGGCGATGGAGGAGCAAGCGCATGCGTGCAGGGGAGACATAGACAGGGAAAATATTACGGCCGGTAACCTTCACGAGGGTATCAACTACGGTAATGTTTTGTCGATTGGAGATGGCCACGGTGAGCATGTTGTTAGAAGAGCCGATAACTGCACACCAGTAGCGCTTCATCAGGCTCAAAGGCAAGATATTGCGATAGCGCATAGGAATGCGACGTAAATCATGGAATTGTGGGATCGGATCAGCAATTGTAATCTGCGTATCTTTTTGCATCTTGCTCATACCACAGGATCTTGTTGCTACTCGTAAGCAGGGTGCCATCTTAATGGAAGTGTAAAGAACGGAGGTGTAAAGAAGATGGTTATAGAAGCGAAAATATGGTATCGGTATCCTGAAAAGGATGCTTTTTTCTCAAACCGTAATCAAAGACCCAAAACAGAGCGCAAAAAAGGACGCTGGAGAAGTAGAAAGCTCCAGAGCGTCCTTTTTGAAGGGAAATAGCGAGTTGTTACGAGGAGACAGCGTGCAAAGTGCGCACCAGTTCTTTGGCTTCCTGCTCTTCGGCAGGGCGGCGCACCAGGGTATAGCCAACGCCAGGCACAGTCAGGATGTAGCGAGGTTTGCCAGGTTCCGGTTCGATCTTTTGGCGCAGGTGGCGTATATGAGCTTTGATTAAAGAAGCATCGCCATCGCCATCATATCCCCACACGTGTGTCACAATCTGGCCTGAGGTACAGACATCATTGGCATTGATGGCAAGGAAGTGGAGAAGCTTCCCTTCCGTCGGTGTCAGGCGATAGGTTTTCCCGTGGACGGTCACTTCGTTATGAAGAGAATCAACGCGAATAGGGCCAACGGTGATAATAGAGGAAGGCCGCTGCTCTAAGGTGGAACGAGCCCTGCGCCCAACAGCATGGATCCTGGCCAGCAACTGGGAAGGATAAAAAGGCTTGCGCAGGTAATCATCGGCGCCAGATTCTAAACAACGTACTTCATCATGAACATCTTTGGCATCAGTGACAACTAATACGAGGGCATCATGTATTGTTCGCATATCCCGGCACATAGCCAGGGCATCACCATCCTCCATGGCACTATCAAGAATGACGAGATCGGGACGATGTTCTACCCATACAGCTCTTGCGCGATCGAGGGTATAGGCGCGGTATACCTCATACCCATGCGTTTTTAGCCAGCTAGTTAACATTTCAACAAGTTCGCGGTCAGTATCAACCACTAAGAGTCTCATAGTTACCCCCCTATGTCTACTCAAGGTCTTTTGCAGCTAAGCAATCAAAAGAGGCCGATTACGTTTTCCCCTGATGTAGCATGATACATGAAAACATACAAATGGTTGGATGTATAAGTCCTCATTTGTAGCAGGTCTGCTCGCGCTTACCTATATAGGTGCCACCTCCCCATCTGAGTAGATTAAGAAAGCTAGATTAAGAAAGCTGAGTTTTCAACAATGGCTCATGAATACAAAAACAGAGCATAGTCAGTTAAGGTCGCCAGGATACACAAGAATCACGTGGAAAGAAAAACTATTTAGATCTGTCCCCCTTCTAAAGTAGTTATTCTCCTGGTACGGGCAATCCCCTTTAGCCCACCAAAGATACTATAAACTACCGGAACGAAAATTTCAATGGAAAAAAGCCCCATTTTGATGATATTTTTCAAATTCATCTATACTTACCTAATGCTGAGATGATGTAAGAGTAGATCGATTCGATCATGCCAACAATACATGTCGTGAGACTAGCAAGCAAGCGCTACAAGCTATAGGTTACAAGCAGGCCAATGCCGATGCCGAGCAGGGCGCCGGCGAATACCTGGATAGGGGTGTGCCCGATCAGCTCGCGCAGGCGTTTTTCAGCAAAAGGGTGCCCCTGAAAGGCCTCATCAATCATCTGATTGAGGATACGGGCCTGGATACTCACCGCTCGCCGCACGCCAGCGGCATCATACATGACAATAGCTGCCAGCACAATAGTGATAGCAAAGGCCGCCGAGCTCAAGCCTTGAAGACGACCTGTAGCAGTAGCGAGACCTGATACCAGAGCGGAATGTGAACTTGGCATACCACCTGATGAAATGAGGCGGCTCACAATGAGTTTGCGCTGGCGGATCAATTCATAGAGCGTTTTGCTGATTTGCGCAATCGCCCAGGCGAAAAATGCTGCAAGTAAGATGCGATTATCAAGCAGTGTAGTCATTGTTTTCTTCGCGATCCATTCCTCCCAAGCTAGTGCATAACCACCTAACCTTTTAGGGAATAAGAAAGGTTGGGAACGCCCCAAACCCCGCAGGAGGCTTCGCCCCCTGCACCTCCATTCCCTAACCGCTTTCTTGACTTTGCACTAGAGTGACTCTAAGGGCTGTATGACGAGTTCACCTTGCTCATCAACACTCAGTTGCTGCACACGCAAGGTTGCCTTTTGTAACAAGGCATTGCAGTGCTGCGCCAATTTCATGCCCTCTTCATAATAATGCAATGCCTGTTCAAGAGGTATCTGGCCATCCTGCAAGGCAGCGACGGCAGCCTCAAGTTGCACATAGGCTTCTTCAAAAGAGAGTGATTCTATATCCTTATTCACGCTTTACCTCCATATAATGGTTCTCATTAGCATTAGATAGATGAACCAGGGAACACTCCTGCCACCTCGGCAGAGGGGCTGCGCCCCTCTGCACTCCCCTTTTCTTGTACCACAACCGGAATGCGCCCATCAGCAACGTGAATGGTAAGCGTATCGCCCGGCTGCGCTTGCTGCGTACTGGTGACGAGCGCGGCATCGCTATCACGGTAGACAACGGCATAGCCGCGAGCAATAGTAAGCAAAGGGCTGAGTGAGTGCAGGCGTAAGGCGAGACCGCGCAGGCGTTCACCGCGCAGTGAGAGAATATGCTGGAAACGGGTCTGGAGCAATTCAAGCGCATCGTCAAGCGCCTGGCGCTGGGCGTCCAGAAGGCTTTGCGGATGAGTTCGCTGCAGGTCGCGCTGCATGCGTTCAAGGTTCTCAGCCAGTTCGCTAAGACGATCCTGTATCAAGGCGGTCAATAGCTGTTGTTTCTCTAGTATAGAGATACGCCAGTCCTGGATATCAGGGACGGCAGCAGCAGCGGCGGCGGTGGGAGTTGAAGCGCGAAGATCCGCGACAAAATCTGCAATGGTGAAATCAGTTTCGTGGCCAACTCCGCAGATGACGGGAATACGCGAACGAGCAATGGCCCGGGCGACGATCTCTTCGTTGAATGCCCATAACTCTTCGATTGAACCACCACCCCGCCCAACGATGATCACATCGGCTTCACCATGCTGGTTGAGCAGGTCTATAGCAGCGGCAATGGAGGCAGGAGCCTCAGCACCTTGCACCAATGTAGGGGAAAGAATGACTTCGGCCAGCGGGTAACGAGTACGAATAACGCGCAGCATATCACGCAGCGCTGCGGCCTCCGGCGATGTCACAATACCAATGATCGAGGGACGAGCAGGCAATGGGCGCTTGCGTTCAGCATCAAAAAGCCCTTCGGCTGCTAAGCGAGCCTTCAGTTGCTCAAAGCGTAAAAAGAGCGCACCTTCACCCAATAGTTCGATATGCTCGACATACAGTTGCAGTTTGCCATCACGCTCATACAATGAAATATACCCGCCAGCGATAACAGCCTGGCCATCGCGTAATGCAGGAGCGGCTGAGCGCAAGCGCGCATGCTTAAAGAAGACGCAAGGCAATTGCGCCTCTGCATCTTTGAGAGTGAAATAGCAATGGCCGGAAGTATGGGTTTTGCAGCCTGAAATCTCTCCCTGTACCCAAACAGCCTGCAAAACATCATCCATCTCCAGCAAATCCTTGAGATAGCGAGAGAGCTGCGAAACACTTAACACTGAGGGGGCGCTAGAAAACAGCATCATTGTCCTCTTCCCCTTCCTCTTCAGTACCCTCAATGATCATGAGATGCTGCCCGTATTCCACCGGCTGCCCTTCCTGCACAAGGATCTCGGCCACCCGCCCTGCTACAGGCGATTCTACCTCGTTGATAATGTTGAGTGACTCGATGGTTGCGACCAGTTGCCCCACCTTCACATGGTCTCCCACAGCAACAAGAGTGCCTCCTCGTGGTCTGGCCCAGGTATGGAAAATACCAACGAGGTGAGCGGTAATATAATGCTTTGTTTCGGCAGGCCTGGCCTGCTCTGGGTGCATGGGGTTGATGGGCGAGTTGTTGGGCGCAATAAATTGGGCCCCTACGGGTAGTGCAGGCTGCCCAGGGCTGCCTTCCGGCAGCTTCATCTTACGAAGGACGAGACTTGTTCCCTCCTCCAGGCGCCTGAGTTCTAATTCTGACACATCGCTTTGATCGAGCAGGTGGACAAGGCGCTGCAACTGCTCAATACTAATAAGACCTGCAGCTCCATCAGAAGAGGGCTGTAGCCCATCACCCTGTGAGGTCTGGGAACGGCTCTTGCGAGTACTTTTATGCCTATCCATATGTTCCCCTCCTGGGCGCGAGAATGGTCATTGACAAATTAATCCCGCAATGATGTGGCCAGGATAGAGCCAATAAATCGGCCCCTACACACGTTTTCCATATGTTCTCCTCCTGGGCGCGATCAATCGGGTTCCACGATACATCGGGAACCTACAGACGTTCTACATAGGCGCCGGTCGAGGTATTGACACGAATCAAATCCCCTGTAGCGATAAAGAGCGGAACCTGGACGACCAGGCCTGTTTCTGTCGTTGCCGGTTTGGTTCCACCGGTGGCAGTATCACCTTTGAAGCCCGGTTCGGTATACGTGACGCGGAGAACAACCTTTTCAGGCGGCTCGACAGAAAGTGGCAGGCCGTCAAGAGAGACGAGTTCCAGCTCCAGGTTATCGATCAGGTAGTCTTTGACATCGCCAAGCTGCTCGCTAGTGAGTACGATGTCATCGTAGGTCGTGGTATCCATAAAGTGATATTGATCGCCATCCTGGTACTGGTAGGTGACGGTGCTGCGGTCAAGATAGAGGCGCTTAAATTTCTCGCCTGCATCGCAGGTGCGATCAAAGATCGCGCCGGTGCGCAAATTGCGGAGCTTCATACGCACAATGGCGCCCCCGCGTCCTATCTTGACATGTTGCCAATCGACAATACTGCATGGCTGCCCCTCAAATTCGATGGCCACGCCTTTTTTGAGTTCGCCGGTGGATAACATATACTATACGCTCCTTTAACCGTAGTTAGTTGATAATGCAGGTTGACAAAATAATTCAGCAATAGCCTGTCGAGGCCGATTTATCGCGCCCACCGCCGCTGAAGAATTTTACCATTCAAGATCGGCACTGAACCGGTGGCCCCCGTACTGTAGGGACAGGGGGTGGGGTGGAGTGGATGCGGGGGCCTGGTGCCTGTCCCCGCTGCTCCAGGTGCGCGGCTGCCGCGGGGGGGGACAAGCAC